>SPBW01000010.1 GCA_004525685.1 Candidatus Atribacteria bacterium | reverse complement strand
GGCTGAAGAGCATCCCAAGGACGATAGCGTCGCTGTCACGGCCTCTGAAGCGCTTCGCAAGAGCTTGAAACACTTCGATTTCCCGAACTCCGATCGCTGTTGGGTCCTTCTTGCCTTTCCCGAAGATGAGCCCGTCGGGTTGGCCGTCGTCACACGGATCCCGAAACTGGATGCTCGTCTTGGCTTTCTCTATCTCGACGAACTGAACGTTCATCAGGCGCATCACCGCCAAGGCGCTGCTTGCCGAGTGCGTCAAGCAGGCACAAGAACGTGGACTGGCCGGCATACGCCTGCTCGCTCGCTTCGACAATACACCTGCAAGAGCGCTGTGCGAGTCAATGAGGTTCCAGGGCAACGAGTCGACGTTCTATCAACTTGGGGTTGCTCCAAAGGACCCGCAACCCTAGAATGGGTGCATGAATACGGTAGATATCATCCGTAAGAAACGAGACGGAGAAGAGCTAACACGCGCGGAGATTCAGCATTGGGTTGACGGAATAAGCAACGGGTCCATTCCCGACTATCAATCGTCTGCACTATTGATGGCCATTCGCATTCAAGGCATGTCTGACGAGGAAGCCGCGGTGCTGACCGATGCCATGGCGCATTCTGGAAAACTGTTCACGCCGCAAGATCTGGGCGGCTTCTCAGTGGACAAGCACTCAACTGGCGGTGTCGGCGACACCACCACACTGGTGCTCATTCCGCTTCTGGCCGCTGCGGGCCTCACCGTGGGCAAGCTTTCGGGGCGCGCGCTTGGACATACGGGAGGCACTATCGACAAGTTGGAGTCGATCCCCGGTTTCAGGACCGATCTGACTCTTGACGAGTTTCTCAAGCTCGTTCGCGAGACGAGGCTAGCTCTAGCTGATCATACCGATGACATGGTGCCCGCTGATCTCATTCTCTATGAGTTGCGCGACGTCACCGCCACGGTGGACTCGCTGCCTCTCATTGTGGCATCCATCATGTCCAAGAAGATCGCTGGTGGTGCGCAAGGTATCGTCATTGACGTCAAGACCGGCGCTGGCGCGTTCTTGCCCAAGCTAGAGGATTCGCGTCGTCTGGCACAATCGCTGGTAGCCATTGGATCCAAGCTCGGCCGCAAGATGTCGGCACTGATTACCGACATGTCGCAGCCGCTTGGATTGATGATTGGCAATGCGCTGGAAGTCGTTGAAGCCATCGACACGCTTCGCGGTCAAGGCCCCAAGGATCTCGCCGACTTGTGCTGCGAGCTGGGTGCTGAGCTGCTGGTGTTTGCCGGAGAGGCAGCTACACACGAAGACGCCATACTCAAGCTGCAGCAGTTGCTTGCCAATGGCCAGGCGCTGGATAGCTTCCGACAGCTGATCTCTCAGCAGGGTGGCAATTCTTCGGTGATTGATGATCCGTCCCTGTTGCCTCGTGCGGCACGGAAGGTTGAAGCACGTGCCACGACATCGGGAACCATCGCCAGCTTGAATGCCTTGGAGATGGGCCGCGCGGCAAACCTGTTGGGCGCAGGCCGCTACACCAAAGAAGATGCCATTGATCCAGCTGTTGGAATCGAACTGAAACTGAAAGTAGGAGATCGTGTTGAAGCGGGCGGCATCTTGGCATGGCTCCACGTTAACTCTGAGGAGCATCTCGACACGGCATGTAGCATGGTAGAAGCCGCATACACCATCGATCCGTCAGGCGCGCAGCACACACCGCCGAGATTGATCGTCGAACGAATCGTCGGGACGCCTGAGGACTAGAAGCTTCGGGCTCTTGCCCCACGAGCACCTAGTCGTTCAGTGAGAAGCTTTCCGGCAGCAGCTCCTTGATCGACATACGCTTGAACGTGCCTTGAGGATTGCCGAGCAAGATCTCTAGATCAGGCGCATGCTCGACCATCACTTGACGACAGACCCCGCAGGGTGAGCAAAACGGCTTATCACACGTCACCGCGATCTTCACGAAGTCAGAGTAGCCCTCAGAGATGGCCTTGAAAAAAGCCGTTCTCTCGGCACAGATCGACGGCGTGTAGGTCTCACTCTCGATGTTCACGCCCGTGAATACGGTCCCATCGGCGCACAGAAGCGCCGCTCCAACCTTGAAGCCTGAGTAGGGCGCATAGGCACGCTCACGAATATCGTTGGCCATTTGAAGCAGTTGTTCGTCAGTCATTAGAAACGAATCACGAATCCCAACAGGGCGGCTAGTGGCCCCGGACGAAGTCCCCACCATCCCTCGCTCTCGCTCAACGAGACCATCCAGCGGATGTCGCCGTAGATCCGCAAGAACGGAGGGCCCAATTCGAGCCCTATCATGCCATGGAATGCGAACGAAGACCAAGACAACTCGTCCAAGTGGAGTGCGTCAAGTGCGCTAGCCATCCCGCCCGCCATCTCAGCGGGGATGTCGTAGCTGATTTGAGGCTCGATGGCACCACCAAACAAGTCGATGCCGACTCCAAGGTTCAGAGCCAGGAGGAACAGATCCAACTGCTTGACAACTTCTGTTGTCAATGCCCACATCGAGAACTCAAGGTCAGCCAGCACGTTACCGGATTCTTCACCGAGTTCTAGATCAAGATCGACCAGCGGTTGCGGAATCTCGACGCCTGCGACATCGGCAATCGATCGCACCAGTTCGTCGGAGAGAAAGCCGCCAGAGAACCGGACGCCATCGATGATGAGAAGGGGCAGGCCAAATTCGATACCCCCGCCGATGAGGGGAATGGGTAGCCATGCAGGAAACGACGCAGTGAAGTCTTCGATGCCTGCCACGGCGTCGACGAACTGCGCTCGCAGTTCGTCGAGTCCTGCCCCGGACATGCCAAGGCCGATCGCCGTCGCCTCAAGCACGTCCAATGCGTTTTCCACGGCCACAGGAAGCTGAGTCAGCGTAGTCGATACATCTAGCGTGAACAGGGGAAACCCGAAGGTAACCCCTCCCGCAGCAGCGGATAGTCCACACAGCAAGACTGTGCAGACTGCGACAAGCGCCGTGCGGACGGGTCGTCCATTCATCGTCGGTCCCAGCCCTCCCATTCCACGCGCTTCAATTCAGCGCGCTTGATCTTCCCGCTGGTGGTCTTGGGAAGCTCGGCCACGTATTCGATGGCTCGCGGATACTTGTAGGGCGCTGTTTCCGCCTTTACGTGATCCTGAAGCTCTTTGGTTAGTTTATCCGACGGTTCGTATCCGGCTGCCAGGATGACAAACGCCTTAACAATCTCGCCACGCTCTCGATGCGGCGCCGCAACAGCGGCGGCTTCAACAACGGCTCGATGGCTCACGAGCGCGTCCTCGACTTCAAAGGGACCAATGCGATAGCCCGACGTCAAGATAACATCGTCGGCGCGGCCTTCGAAGAACAGATAGCCGTCTTCGTCCATACGAACCAGGTCGCCGGTACGATACCAGCCGCCTGAGAAGGCTTCCTTGTCCAGCTCCGGCGACTTCCAGTAGCCGTCGAAGATGGCTGGAGACTCCGGCCTGAGTGCGATTTCTCCCACTTCTCCGGGTCCGACAGGATTGCCATCGCCATCAATCAGCGTCACGCCAGGGCCTGGCGTGGGCACGCCCATCGCTCCGGGTTTGACCTGCATTCCAGGCAGATTACAGACCAGGCACACAGACTCCGTCTGGCCATAGCCGTCGCGAATGGTCACGCCGAAGGCGCGCCTGAAGGCTTCGATCGGTTCGACGTTGAGCGGCTCGCCAGCTGACAGTGCATCCTGTAGGACGATGCCGGGGTGAGCCATGTCTGGCAGCTGCGCAAACAGACGATATTCCGTTGGCGTACAGCACAGCTTGGTGACCTTGTACTTGGCCAAGAGTTCCAGATAACGCTCGCCGTCGAAGCGACCGTTGTACATGAGCTGCGTGGCACCTGATGTCAGCGATACGCCGATGGGGCTCCAATACCACTTGGCCCAACCCGGTGCGGTGGTTGCCCAAATGATGTCATTCTCGTTGGCTGCGTACCAATAGCGAGCGGTAATGCGATTGTGGCAGTACATCCATCGATGCTTGTGCACGACGGGCTTAGGATTGCCTGTCGTACCCGATGTGAAGTTGATTGTCATCGGGTCATCGACTGAAAGCACCACCTTCTGCACGGATTCATCGGCCTGCTCAACAAGATCCTCAAATCGAATCCACCCATCGCGAGACTCGTCACTGTTGATCAGGATGAACGTCTCAAGCGGACAGTCACCGCGGGCCGCTTCCACGGCTTCTACAATGGACACATCCGCCACAATGACCTTGGCTCCGCTAGCCTGCGATCGATACGCGATTTCCTTGGGCTTGAGCATTTCCGAACAAGGAACAGCCACGGCGCCTGCGACAAACGTTCCCAGCTGAGCCATGTGTGCTTCTGGCAGACGCGGGAGCACATGCAGAATGGGCTCGCCCTTCTGAACACCTAGTCCGATGAGCGCGCTGCCAAAGCGTCGCGTTCCTCGCACCAGCTGCGCATACGTGACTTGCCGCTCGTTCCCGTCCGCGTCTTCCCAGAAGACTGCGATCTTGTCCGGGTTCGCCTGGGCATGTCCCTCGACCACATCGACGATGTTGTAGTCAGCGGGAATGTCCCACACAAACTGCTCAAGTTCTTGTTGGTACAGCGCTCTGTTGTATTGCATCGTTTCGGACCACCTTACTAGATTGCTTTTGATTCGGAACGGTGCATCTTATAGCATATCCACGAATCCCGCACGAGACCGAGGAGCATTATGAAAGCGAGTGTAGTCCTGAATTCAACCACAGCAAAGCGGCTGATTGCCCAAGGCGTTGCTGCACATCCCATCGTCGTGAAGGCAATGGGAGAGGGCACGGTCATCGTTACGCTGGGAACAACCAACGGGTATGTCGCATCTGAGTTGCTCGGCGCGCCCATCGACCAAGGAGCGTTTGCTGCCGGTGTCATTGATGATCGCTGGAACATCAACGCACGCTTGGGTGAGGCAACCGATTTAGTGCTCAAGAACGGCGCGCAAGTGCCTTTTGATGAGCAGTCAGTTCTCAGCAGCCTGACTGCTGGCGACGTTGTCATCAAAGGCGGGAATGCTCTCGATCCATTCGGAACCGTCGGCGTATTGCTGGCTGCAGCCACCGGAGGAACTGTCGGCCGATACGTGCCTACAGCCATCGCTCGTGGCGTGGATATTGTCATTCCCATCTCGTTGGCAAAATCCATCCACACTCCCATCGGGGAGCTGACTCAGCAATTGGGCAGCCGCAAGATCGAGTTGCCCATGGGCCTCGCCTGCGGCATGTATCCGCTGACTGGCCATGTGGTCACTGAGATCGAGGCACTCGAGTTGCTGTTCGAGGTCCACGCAACGCACGTGTGTTCGAACGGGATTGGCACAGGCCAAGGAAGCATCAGCCTGCTGCTTGAAGGAGGAGATGACCAGGTTCGCGCGGCATTTGAGCACATCAAGCAGCTTGCGCAATTGCCAGTGATCCCTGTCGAAGGTCGGAGATGAATGATTCCTATCTCACGATAGAAGAATCGATCCTCCACAAGATTACGCGGAAGAAATCGCGCTTCATTGCCCTGCTATCGGCGGCGGCATCTCCAGATGACGTTTCGGAGCAGCTAAGCAAGGCACGCAAGCTCTACCACGACGCCACCCATCATTGTTCAGCGTACCGGCTCCTGATGGACGATGCGCTGATCGAAGGCTCAAGCGACGACGGCGAGCCAGCCGGCTCTGCGGGCATGCCTATGCTGCACCAACTTGCAGGACACGATCTCTGTAATGTTCTGGCGATTGTCATCCGCTACTATGGGGGGACAAACCTAGGAGTCGGGGGCTTGGTTCGTGCGTACTCCGATGCCGTATCTGAAGCTCTGGAGCACGTCCGCATCATCACACAAGCTCTGCTGACTCACATTACCATTCGATTCCCCGTCGAAGTAAACTCAAGCGTCATGTCCACACTTCATCGTTTCCCAGTGCAAATCGAGGCATTGATGTATGAGGAACCGGTTCGCATTGAGTGCTCGCTTCCGCCGTCTCAGGTGAACGCCCTACGCGGCGCACTCACTGAGGCCACTGGCGCTCGAGTTGAGATGGAGGTGGCCTTGTGATCGACGCGATTCGCGGAGAAGTCATCGACGTGGGATCCGATTTTGTGTGTATTGAGACGGGGGGCATCACCTACCAGATCTTCTGCCCGGCTGAAACCGTGAGGGCCTGCCACGAACGGCTGATCGATCAGGTCTTCACGCACCTTATTGTGCGAGACGATTCTGTTCAGCTCTACGGGTTCGCGTCCACAGACGCGCGCACGATCTTCAGAAAGCTTCTCACCGTCGGACAGATTGGCCCCAAGCTTGCCTTGCAGATTCTGTCTTCGTTGCCTACAGAGGCGCTCGTCGAGGCCATCACCACCAATGACGTCACCCGACTCACGACCATCAAGGGCATTGGAGAGAAGACGGCCCAGCGCATCCTTCTCGACCTTCGCGACAAGATCGGAACTGGATCTGCTGATGGATTTAGAAACCTGTTCCTCGTGCCAGAAGAAGAGACAGCCTTGCGTGCATTAACTTCCAAAGCGCTCGGATTCTCTGTCCGCGAAGCCCGGCAAGCCATTGTCGAATTGCGCGAGAAGAAGCTCAGTGCTGAGAAACTGGTGCGTGAAGCCTTGTCTTTGCTCGGCCGCAACCGATGAGGATTCTTGGCATTGACTATGGCCGCCGGCGCATTGGATTGGCCGTGTCCGATGAGGCCGCATTCTTGGCGCGCCCTCTTGATCCCTATCTAAGAACGCGCTCTTTGCAGAAGGATCTCGAGCATCTCGCCCGAGTAGCACACGAGTTTGATGCCGAGACGATCGTCATTGGATTGCCCTTGAATATGGATGCCACCAAGGGCGAAATGGCTCTAGAAGTTGAGGGTTTCACAGCTCAACTACAGGAATTGACGTCTGCAAGAATCGTCGTGTCAGATGAACGCTTGACGAGCGCAGAGGCCGAGCGTGTACTACTGGAGGGAAACGTCAAGCGCAAGGATCGGAAGCTGTTGCGAGACGGGTTGGCAGCCACGCTTATCCTTCAGGGCTACCTAGACAGCCAGCGATTCCCCTCTGAGATGACGTTCGACCAGCATTCCGACTAGCCCTTCTTCTCTTCCCGCTCCAGAAACTCGGCGATGCCTTGGATGACCAGGTAGTTGACCGAGCGATCACGTTTCTTCCCTAGATCCGTCAGACGCTGGATCAGATTGAGGTGAACTTTCTTCTGAGGGATGAAGACAGACAGTGTACGCACAAGTTGTTTTGCCATGGCGACCTCCTTGGTCAATTGCCTGTGCGATTGTATCAGTATCTCCTTTCACCTACAAAGATGGCCGTGTGCGTCTTTAACTAGGTGAGTTAGGCAGCTGTTCTAGGATGGCTTCGACAAAGGCTGCAAGGTCTCCATCCAGAACGGCATCGATATTACCCGTCTCATGCCCTGTTCGATGATCCTTGACCATTTGATAGGGATGCAGGACGTAGGAGCGGATTTGGCTCCCCCATTCGTTGTCCCTAAGAACGCCTTGGATCTCCTCCAATTGCTGCGCCTGTTGTTGATGCAGCAGCTCGTTCAGGCGAGCGGTTAGCACACGCATGGCTGAGTCTTTGTTCTGAAGCTGGCTTCGCTCGTTCTGACACGATACCGCGATCCCCGTAGGAAGATGCGTGATTCGCACAGCCGAGTCGGTCACATTGACATGTTGCCCGCCGGCTCCTGATGCACGATAGGTGTCGATGCGAAGGTCTTTGGGATCAATCTTGAATGTCGTCTCTTCGACAACGGGAATGATGGAGACTGCTGCAAAGGACGTATGCCGCCGATGGGCAGAGTCAAATGGCGAGAGCCGAACCAATCGATGCACGCCTTGCTCCCCCTTGAGGTTCCCGTAGGCATACGATCCCTTCACCTCAAGTGTGGCGGAGCGGATGCCTGCCGTGTCTCCTGGACTTGCTTCCAGAAGGGTCGCGTTCCAGCCCTTGCGTTCACAGAACCGTCCAAACATGCGTAAGAGCATCTCGGCCCAATCTTGGGAATCGGTTCCTCCAGCGCCAGCATTGATCGACAAATAGCAGTCGCCTGAATCGTATTCACCGGAGAAGGTCAGTTCGATTCTGTACTCTCGAAGCGCTCGCTCCAGCTTCGCAAGCCGGGGCGGAAGAGTTGACAGCTCGGCCTCATCATCCGCCTCAAGTGCCATCTGATGAAGAACGTCGATGTCGTCCAACTCATCGCGAAGTCTTCGATATCGCTGGACAGTGGACTTCTTGCGCTCTACTTGCTGGGAGATTGCGGCTGCATGCTTGCGATCGTCCCAGAAACCGGGAGCCGCCATGCTTTCCTGCATCGTGGTCATCTCGGCTTCAATAGAAGCCGGGTCAAAGGGAATCACCAATCTTTGCTAGTGCTTGGCGAAGCTGGTCAAGCTGTTCTGTGTACATCGTACCTTCTTTATACGTGGCCACAGGGCAGTCATCAAGGCGTGCTGGTTCGGCGCAAGCCGGATGGATATCATTTGAGCCGTATCTTGCAGCGGCAAGGACTCACCAGAGAAGGGAGTGGTTGGCATGTCCAGTGAGAAGACGCGAACCGAAGAGATGAGCCTGAGTGGGGAAGATCTCGTGTCCACGGTCAAGAATCTTGTTCATCAAGGCAACATCCGGCGCATCACGATCCAAAACAAGGACGGAAGAACCTTGCTGGAGATCCCACTGACATTGGGTGTCGTGGGGGCATTGCTGTTGCCCACGCTGGCCGCGCTGGGTGCCTTGGCAGCCATCGTCACCGAGTGCAAGATTGTCGTCGAGCGAATCGACGAGGACACGACTGATTAACCACTCCCACGCCAGAGCCCCGGCTCTCGAGGAGGATCCATGAGCTTCTTCAGCATTCCCGAACTTCAGGTGACTGAAATGCTGCCCGGCATCGAACGTCGCGCCGTGTGGCTGGACAAGGTCATGATCACGTTCTTTACGTTCCAACCCCATGCCGTGGTTCCTGAGCATGCCCATGCGAACGAGCAGATCACTGTCGTGACGCGGGGTGCGCTGCAATTCACGCTGGGAGAAGATACTCGCATCCTCCGTGCAGGAGAAGGTGTGTTGATTCCTGCCCACGTCCCCCATCGCGCATTGGTGCTTGAGGAACTCACAGAAGCTTATGATGCCTGGGGCCCACCGCGAGAGGACTACAAGAACTAGGCGAACGCTCAAGGTTGACGGCGTTAGCGGTTTCTGCGTGAATGTCAGATCCTTCTTTATGCTCTGGTGATGCCCATGTGATTGCGTGACGTCTCATGCCCCGCTATCCTGGGACATGGCTCTTTCGGCGCAACATCGCATCCGTCCCGCAATGGCTATCTCGATCTTGGCAGTCGTCGTTTCGGCGATCGCCTTTGGCATTGCACACTCGATTCATCGCACGGCAGTTTCCGAGTATCAGAAACGATGTAGTCTCTATGCTGTAGCCCTCGCCTCAACCAGCGAAGCATGGCTACAAACAGGCAATTCCTCACGTGAGCGGTTTCGTTACCCGCTTCTCACCCTCGGTGTCGTCTACTTGCGTGTGCTGATCGATGGAGAGATCGTGATGGATCTTCGCCGTCCCGAGTACTCGGCTGCGTCGTTGCCACATCCCGGAAGCGCATCCATGGCAGACACAAACATCGTTCGATTCGGCAGCCAGTATGCCGTCGACGTCACGGTCCCGCACATGCTCGCCAATCCGGACAATCCAGAAGAAGAGGGGACGTTGAGAACACTCCAGTTTGGGATCAATGCCAGCGAACTCGTCGGCGATAATCGGCAAGCAACCAAGAGAGTGGCCCTCATGTCATTGGCGGCATGGGGCGTTGGCTCCGGCCTTGTTGTCTTGTTGGCATGTCTGATGTGGCGTAAGAGGCGATTGGCAAGCGCATCGCCCGTACATGTCCCAGATGCTGCCCGCCGCTACGTCACCGGGAACCTCGTTCTGCTTCTTGACGAACTGCGCTTCAAGGTTGGCGGTGCTGACATTGACCTCACCCCGAAACAAGCTTCTCTTCTTGAGCTGTTGATGGCGAAGCCAGGACGTGCGTTCTCAGACGCAGATATTCTGGAGCATGTGTGGACGGCATCGTCGTATGCAGATTCCAGTGACGTCAAACAGCAGATCTACCTCATTCGGAAGCGACTTCGATGTGCCGGGCTCGACGCATCAACAATCTTGGCCACGGTTCCAGGCGTCGGCTACAAGCTGGTCATCACGACAGATGATGGCAATGGTGATGCTCTATCTACCGACCTACCCCATGCATGAGCGCCAAGATGAAGTCATCGAACACAGGAGGTTGATATGAAACTCGCAAGATACGGTAGTCTAGTCCTCTGCATCGTGGCATTTTCTGCATGCTTCGGGTTCGCAAATGGAGGGGACGTCAATCCAGCCTTCATATCTGAAGACTGCGAATGCGGCAGACAGATAGATCCAAGCCAGTCGGCGGAGTACCACATCGAGAAATATGCTGAGACGATCAACAACATCGTCCCAGCTCTGCAGGTGATTGCGCACAATGGCGTCGTTGCCCCATCCGTCGACGTGTTGCACGGCTATGCTCAAGTGATCCTTCACGGACTGGAAGGCTCCGGAGGCCCGCATGGTGACCTCGTGCCACTTCAGAAGGAGTTGCCTGATCTCGGCAAGGAGCTGCCCGAAGACCCAACGATGTCTGACTGGATTGAGTATTTCGGTTCACTGGAAGCACTTGATGCATATGCAGACAGCCCGACTCCCAAGGAAGAGCTACTTGCGCCGCTGCGAGATTCTTTGGACGTCGTGAAGAGCGCGAACAGTGTGTTTCGACAACTCGCTCCCCCCTCAAACGACTACATCGGCCTCATTACCATCCAGGGAGGAGCCTTGTGTCTAGCAGCCAGAATGCTACCGCAACTGGCTGTCTACGCAGGGGAGATGTTTCCAGATAATCCGGGCCAGCAACTCTACATTGCGGCCTTGGGCCACCAACTACAATCCCTGCTCCAGCTCGCACGGGAATCAGCCATCGCCTGTATCGATGAGACAGACTACGATGCGGCAGTAGCACACATGCTGAATGTCAATGCGTATCTCTTCACAGCGATGGGCAACTCCTTCTCGCACGGCGAGCGACCGGTCACGGGGACAGGCCTCTTCTTCTTGCTTCACAATCTTCTTGGATGGACGTGGTTCGGGTTCTAGCGCGTGCGCTCTAGTCTTCAAGCTCTCGTGCCTTGTGCACGAGAGCTTGTTCTCTTGTTGCCCTCCTTCGTCAGGATCGATCGCCTGCTCCACGTATACTCTGCTCACGAAGCGCCACAGAAAGGAATCTCATGCCTACGCAGTATCTCTACCGTATCCAGCCGACGAGAGATGGGTTCTTGATCGAAAGCACGCCTGAAGAAGATGCCATTGTCGGGGAGCATTTCAACTACCTGAAGGCGTTGACTGAACAAGGCATCGTGCTAATGGCGGGACGAACGCTTCATACAGACGACACCAGTCACGGCCTGGTTGTCTTTGTGGCTCAGTCAGAAGCGGAGGCTCGGGAAATCATGGAGAATGATCCGGCTGTGCAAGCGGGAGTGTTTCGCGCTGAGCTGTTTCCGTTTGCCGTCGCCTTGGCCTGCAAGTGCATTCTACCGGACTAGGTGTCTGCTCGGTCTGCCTGCTCGCGAAACGTCTCCCACCGTGCCGTGCGTTCTTCAGCCGAGATGCTGTGCCATCGGATGTTACGAAGCCCGCCCTCCAGAGCGAAGAGTTTGCTTCTGCATACCGAGAAGCCATGCGACGCCAGACAAGACGCGGCACCGAGGCTGCCTGCACGCATCAGCTGTTCGGATGTCTCAATACCTGAGGTAGAAAGTTCTGATGCCAATCGCGCTGCAATGTGGGGAAGCCCTCTCAGATCGCTCATCGATTCGTTTCACACCCCTGTCACGTGTCGCTCACGCCATCTCCACAGTCACAGAACACAATGCACTCAACGCACTTGGCTAACCTCCTTGGCCAATCTTCAGATCAAAGAAAAGGGTCCCCGCAGCGGGGCCCTTCTTCTTTCTAAGATCACAAGAAGTACCTGAGTCTAGCCAGGATTGGTGTTTTGTATCTTGATGCGAATCTGATCGTAGCTTCGGCCTTGGGCGGTGTCATAGACGATCAGGCTGATCGTGACGGTCTCTCCCTCCAGCCGATCGGAGTCTGGCGCATGGTAGATGGGCGTAAGCGTGTTGGTATTCTCCAGCCATCCTTTGCTTGCCGACCACGTGAAGCAGACGGATTGGCATGCCGGATTCCTGATGTAGCCCTCCAAGATTGTTGAGCTTCCCTCGCGCACCTCGCGTGGGAAGTGGCGATCGATCGATGGCTTGGCACGGTCCTTGGGATGAAGTACAGGCTGGGAATCAAACGGCCATCCCGTTTGCCACGGTTCTGAACAATTCACATCTTCTGTGCATGGACAGGGTACTGGAGGCTGAGGGCAGCCGTCATCGACTGGACCCTCGCTGATGCAAAGCGAGTCGCAGGGCTCGGATGGCGTAGCCGGACACGTGGCGACCTCGTCGCTCTCTTGGCACGGATCAATGCAGATGGGTTCGAGGAAGCTGGGAGCCACGCACGTCGTGGCAGGACAAGCCAGTGGATCGCGAACAGAGATCACCATCTGGTCCGAGACGCTCATGCCTGCAGAATTGGTCACAGTCAATGTCAGGTTAACCATATCGTCGCAGTCGCAGGCTGATGGGGAAGTGAAGGTTGTCGTCGGCGAGTGCGCGTTCTCGAAGAACCCCAACCCTCCCTCGGCTGTCCATAGATAGGTAACAGGACGCCCGCTCGGATCGTATCCTTCTCCTGAGAGTTCAATCTGGTCTCTCTCGCCGACGACGCGATCGAGACCCGCATGTACAACAGGAGCGGATGAATAGAAGGAAACGGGCGCTGCCGATATCTGCGTAGAGGAGCTCACAGGAAGAGCCACATCCGTCACAGGAGCAGCCTCTTCTCCTGATCCCAGTAGCAGAAGCAGCGCAAGCAGGGCCACGCCAACTCCTGCAATGATAAGAAATGTCGAATTACTGCTCATGCTCTCTGCCTCCCGGCTCAATGGACCAACCCGAGCAATGCGGGTTCGCAGCCGTTCTCTATGCTTGAAGGCTATCGTGCTCCCCAAGACGAGCGCATACCGCCTGTCACGCCAATGTGTCCCATTTGTCGTCTCAGACGGCCTCGAGTCAAGCATTGATCTCACGTGGGCGATGAACTAGAGTCCTTAGCTAGAAGGCCGAGGGAACGACGTCTGAGTCTCCTTCTCTATAGAGAAGAATGCGAGGAGCAAGAATGAGCGGAATCCTGTATCTTGTGGCAACGCCAATAGGGAACTTGGGCGACATCACGCATCGTGCCATCGAGATTCTCTCATCCGTCGACTTCATTCTTGCCGAGGACACGCGCACGTCCTTACGTGTATTGAAGCATTACGGCATTGCCACGCCGTTCTTCTCGTCTGTGTATCAAGGCGCAGAAAGACAGCGTATCCCCTCCATTCTCGCGCTTCTAGAGGATGGGAAGAACCTTGCTTTGGTGTCCGATGCAGGCACGCCACTCGTGTCTGATCCGGGATTCCCTCTTGTGCGTGCAGCCATCGATGCAGGCTACAGAATCGTTCCGATTCCCGGGCCTTGCGCAGCCGTCACCGGACTGATCGCCTCTGGACTCCCGTTGGATCGGTTCCGTTTTGAGGGCTCGCTGCCACGCGGTCTCGGAGAGCGGCAGTCTCTTTTCGCTTCTCTTGAGTCGTGTGAACAGACATGCGTGTTCTACGAATCATCGCATCGAATCCTGGACACGCTCCAGGCGCTCGCCGAAAGCCTTCCTGATCGGCGCGTCGTCATTGCTCGAGAACTCACCAAACTCCACGAGGAGTTCTTGCGCGGGAATCCAGCACAACTCCACTCACAGTTGTCAGAGGCAGATCGGGTACGAGGCGAGTTCGTGCTCATCTTGGAAGGATCCGATGCAGATGGACCGGCCGAACAAGGGGCCGTTGACCAGCTTCTTGCTGCGTTGAAGGCTGAGGGTGTGCCCAATAAGTCGATCGTTCGTATCTTGTCCCAAACGTTGGGCCTGCCTCGAAACGAGGCCTATCGTGTGGTCCATAGTCAAGACGACAGCGATCGTCCCTCACCCTGAAGAGCTATCAACTCGTCCATCAACCGGAAACGGACTGAAAACTCATCGTCGTGAGACTCGATTGATGGACATGCCGACGCGGCGGATCTCACCTCTTTAAGTATGCTTGTCTGCCACAGCAGAAGCGGCATAGGCATGCGGCTTGATGCGGACTGCCAATCCGCTTCCAATAATCATCCCCACCACTTCATCGATAAGTTCCTTGGTGCGCCCGTTCTCACCAATGTCGACGTGAATCTCTAGGTTGAATTGCAGAAGCGACTCTGATTCAAGTCGCGCCATCACATGCTGAGCCAGCTCGAAAGAAAGCCACGCCTCACGCCAGATTTTCAGACGGAGCGACGGCGTGCGCCGCTCCTTCGTACGTGTCCAGAAGTAGCGACCGCCCCGGCCAATCTTGTGCAGGACGATCGCGCTAACCAACTCAAGATGGTCCAGAGAGGTGGAGGAATCGGTGCCGATGAGGAGTTCGAACCTCTCGTCTGAAATGCCCGTCATTTCTGCAATGAGCGTCGCGACGACATCGTCAAACGTCATTTCTCCAATGCTCGGGTTATGAAATGTTTGATCCAGCATGCAACATCCTAGGGGATGTCCTGTTCCTAGATCAACTCGCGCTGGGAAGATGGATGATGAAGCGCGCGCCTCCGGTGGTTCGATTCTCGGCCTCAATGGTGCCGCCGTGAGCTTCTACCCATTGCTTGACGATGGCCAATCCTAAGCCGCTGCCAGCAGATCGCCCACGTGCTGGATCTCCTCGATAGAACCGCTCAAACAGGTGCGGAAGATCCTCGGGTTTGATGCCCGGCCCGGTGTCAGAGACGCTCATTTCGATGTCTTCACCAATCCTCCTCGCACGGATGATCACGTCACCATCTGATGGCGTGTGCCTGATCGCGTTGCTGAGTAGGTTGGCAATCACTTGGCGAGTGCGCTTCTGATCCAAATCAATCACGGGCAGATACTTGGAGATGTCAAGATGTAGGTTCGGCGCATTCTCACGCGCCAAGAATGCAGTCTCTGAGACTTGTCGAATCAGTTCTCCTAAGTCGACGGGTTCCTTCTCCAATCGCAGCTCGCCCGCCTCTGCGAGCGCAAGGTCGCGCAGATCGTCAATCAATCGTCCTAAGTGTAGCGTTTCTTCGTAGATCGGAGCGATCGTTTCTTCTGACGCATCGTAGATGCCATCAAGGATCGCTTCCAAGGTTCCCTGAATGATCGTGACGGGTGTTCGTAACTCGTGCGCGATGTCTGCGGTCATCGTTTGCCGTGCCGTTTCTGATCGCTTGAGGCTCTCCAGCATGTGATTAAACGATGTTCCCAATCGGCCAAGTTCATCATGCGTTCTGACTGTCACCTGTTCAGGCATGTCCCCTTCGGCCACGCGCTCGGTCACACTCGATAGCGCGCGCAAGGGGCGAAGGATCTGGACGATAAGGATCGTAGATAAGAACAGAGCCAGCCCGGCAGCAATGCCGCCGCCAATCAGCGTTGACCGTGTGACAGTAGAAAGGAAGGTCGACTCTGACACGCCGGGGGTCTCGACTTCTCCGACAATCAGTGTTGCCACGATCTCGCCATCGACGCGAATTCGGTTCACCGTAACAGGCACTTGCTGATCTTCCCAATCTTCGGCCAACAAGTAGTGTTCGCCATCTTCATCGCGAGTCACGAAGTCGTTCGGCCACATCGAGACATATCCTGCTATGACTAGGCCGTGTGGCTCGACAAGGAGATACGGGACATCCCAAATCGGTCTTTCCAGCTGGAAGGCTTGCTCCCCCAGGGTCACGATAAAATATTGGACCAGCACTGCCTCTTTCACACCAACCCAGGTATCGTTCTGCTCGCGGTAATTGCTCAACATGGCCGTCATCTGCGTTGCGACGCCTTCACGTTGGGTTCGCTGATACTCGTCAAACTGACGTGCAGTCGACCATGTCGTGAGCAGGTGGATCAGCGCAACAGCCAGTACGATAACAGCAACAAAGGAGACACCAAGCTTCGCGGCAAGAGGGATCTGCCGCCTCATTTACGATTCCCGGGCAAAGCGATAGCCAACCCCATGCACCGTCAGAAGGTACTTCGGCACCTTGGGATCTTGTTCGATTTTTCGGCGCAGGTTCTTGACGTGGGTATCGATGGTTCTGGCAAAAGAGTCATAGGTATAGCCTTGCACCTCGCGTAGAAGCTGAAGGCGCGTGAACACCTGTCCGGGATGGCGCGCGAGATAGGCGAGCATGTCAAACTCAGTAGGCGTCAGCTCGATTTCCTTGCCCGCAACCTTGAGTTCGCGTGTCTTTAGATCCAACTCAAGGTCACCGACAACAATCCTCTCGACCTCTGCACCTTCACCTTCGAAGCGACGAAGCACAGCGCGGATTCGAGCGACAAGTTCTCGAGGACTGAACGGCTTGACGACATAGTCATCGGCTCCTAGCTCAAGGCCCACGACCCGATCTGCCTCAGCGGCTTTGGCAGTCAGCATGATGATGGGAACAGATGACTTGGCACGAATGAGCCGAGTGACTTCGATCCCGCTCACCTTGGGAAGCATGAGATCCAGGACGATCAGATCAGGACCCTTGTCTTCGAACGCTCGCAAGGCTTCCTCACCATCAAAGGCTGTGTAGGTCTTGAATCCTTCGCGATCCAGATAAGCCTTGACCGTTCGGACAATCATTTCCTCGTCGTCGACAATGAGAATTCGCTTCATCGTTCTTCCAGTATACCCTTTTAGTCGTTTCATGCGCGCTCGCCAATACATACAAGTGAACTGTTTCTCAAGCGCTCGCGCCCCAGTTTGTTGCTCCTAGCTTACAGTTTCTGAGAAAGAAGTGAAGAAGGTGCGAGAACAGCGTGAAGATTCCGCGAGGGCTCATTCGCTATCGATTGCTTTCCCTGGGCTTGCCAATTACTATGGTCGCAGACTACTTAGCACCAGGACTCCTACGAAGCTATGAAACGAATTCTCATCGTCTCCACTGAGCAACATGCTGGCAAGAGCTTGCTCTCACTAGCGCTTGGCAAATCGCTACAAGAGAAGGGACTTCGCACGGCCTACATGAAGCCCATCAGTTTTGAGGTGTCCTATGACACGGGAGAGCCCGTGGACCGGGATGCCGACGCCATCCGCTCGCTACTCTCGTTGAATGACTCTCTTCGCGACATCGCTCCGGTTCCATTGGAAGGCACTTTTCTGCGTGAGACCATCGAATCGGGAGATCGCGGATTCCGTAAACGAATTCTGGAATCCTTTGCTCGCCTTGCACAACAACGGGACGTCGTTTTGGTGGAGGGCAGAAGCTATCTTGGACTAGGAACCAGCGCGGGATTGAGCGATCCAGATCTGGCCGAGCTGTTGGATACCGACGTCCTTCTCATCACGCATTATGACGGCGAAGAAGCCATCGATCGAATCATGTGCGCCCTCAAGATGTTTGATGGGCCGAACATCATGGGCGTCATTCTGAAGGACGTTCCGATGGATCGATCATTCAACATGCTCTCAGAAGTACTGGTGTCTTTCCTCGCCAGTCGAGGTGCAGAGGTGTTGGGCATCATCCCCTACGACCACCAATTGCAGACCGTGAATTCTGAGGAGATTGTGAAACGCCTCGGTGGGAGACTGCTAACGAATCCATCCATTGCACATGAGGTTCGCCATTTTGTGATCAGCGCGATGGGGCCAGAAGAGTCGATGCGTCTGTTCCGCCGAACACCTGATCTGTGCGTCATCACAGGCGGGGATCGTACCGAGATTCAATACGCAGCCTTCGACGTGCCCAGCCTGCGTTGTCTCATCGTCACCGGAATCCACCGCCCGACTCGCGAGATCATCGATCTGGCCAATGAGCGCGGTGTGCCCATCATCCTCGCTGGGCAGAACACGATGGTGACGGCTACGTTGTGCGAAGAAATGCTGCATCGCTCCTGGATTCGGCCTGGACCGACGCTCGACTACGCGATGGACTATGTCCGATACAACATCGATATCGATCGGATCATGGAGAAGGCTCGCGATCGCTAGCTCGGAGTAATCGCGTACTCGTAGCTGATCTGCGCGACGCCTGCCAAGGTGTTGGCAATAGGGCAATACTTGGCCAGTGACAGCTCAATCGCCTTGACCAGATTCTCCTCTGGAACGTTGCCTGACACCTTGTAGGTCAGATGAATCTTTGTGATGACTTTGGGATAATCGGGCGCCCGCTCATCATCAATCTCGATCGCAAGCGACTCAGGCAGCGTCTGCTTCTTGCGTAGTACTGCGATGACATCCATCCCCGTACACCCCCCCAGCGAACTGAGCAGGATCTCGACAGGTCGCGGTGCCGAGTCAGCCCCGCCGGAGCTTTCCCCTGCGTCCATGAACACATCATGCCCGCTGCGTACCTTCCCTACGAACGCCATTCCACCTCTGTACTCTACAATTGTCTTGCCCATGAGGCATCTCCTTGCAATTATCGAAATATTTAAATACTTGAAATCTCGAGCGATCTACTTTACCATTCGTCGACCCAAGAGTAAAGAAAGGTGACAATCGAATGGATGAGCGCACAAGAAGGCATGCTTGGACTCGCGTCTTCTCGGCATTGGCAAGCGAACCTCGCTTGCAGATTGTCGAACTACTCGCTCATGGGTCAGTACAGTGCCAGGAGATTCTGTCTCTACTCGACTTGAGTCAGCCAGCCATCTCCTATCACTTGACGAAGCTTGTACAGGCAGGAGTTCTTCACAAGGAACGCCAGGGAACTCGCAACTGCTATCGATTACAGAAGGGCGTTGCAGAACTTGTTCGTTTGATTACGAAGGAGTGTGGACAGACATGGAACACACCGTAACCGTTTACAGCACGCCTACGTGCTCATGGTGCCAGATTGCAAAGGATCACTTGCGCAGTAGCGGGATCGCTTTTGAAGACGTTGATGTCGCTACAGATATGAGCCGTGCGAAAGAGATGGTCGAGAAGAGCGGTCAGTATGGCGTTCCCGTCATTGACATTGATGGCGAGATCGTCGTGGGATTCGATCGCGCACGGATTGACTCACTGCTTGAGATTCACTAGGCGGAAGTCCTCAAAGAAATCTTGACCGCAGCCGTCAGCATGCGTCGGCTGCGGTCAGCATCTCGAAGTGCAGCTTATGCAGCGAAGAGGGGAATGGGATTCTGCTTCTCTTCTCGCCTTCTCATCTCTCTACGAGGCACTGCCTCTGGCTTCGTGATCCCGCTCACAAGAGGAAGATTCTCTTCACGCAGGATCGTCGAGAATCCTTCCTCGGACTGGACGGCCTCATAGCAGCGAAGCATGGCGTCAAATCGATCTCTCGGGAACGTTGAGACTCGTATCCTCTGTGCCCCGTCTTCCAACTCACGAAGCTGGTGCTGTGCTAGCTGGAAGATGTCGTCGATGGGCGCATAGGGCATGACAATGGCGATGGTTTCACGTCGGGTCATGTGTCCCAAATCGACATACGATCGCCGTTCTTTGCGAAGGAGATTGAGATCATCCACGCATACAACATCCGCGGTCGATTCCATGGTCTCAATCAGTGTTGCTGAGAATATTCGATCTACGGCACTCTCAAACGCTGGTTCATAACTGCAGCCGAAGACTTGCTGTCGAATCACGTCTTTGGATACGACGACCCAATCACTCTTCTTCTCTTGAAACGCCGTCTTCCCCGACCCAGGAAGACCCACGAGCACAACAAGCTGTCTCATCCCCCCACCTCTCCTGTCCACTCCCAGTATGGGGGGCAAGCAGACATCCTTCAAGAACCAAATGGACTCCGAATCGTGTTCCCTTTGTCCAAGTAACGGCGAGATTCGCCCGCTAGTCGCTGACCGCCTTGAAAGCGTCAATCAATCCTTGCCCGAACGAAGGATCGAAACCCCGCGCACCCAGATCCACAAGGGACCCCATGAGAACATCGACGGCCTGGATGGGGGATAGTGAAGGAAACGCCGAGAGGATCAGCGCCAACGTTCCTGTTACGTGCGGTGCGGCAAACGACGTACCAGAACGTGTCGCCGTCTGCCCCCCAGGCAGGAAGGATGTAATCCCCTCCCCAGGAGCACAGAAAGACACTTCCGGGCCCCGCGCACTGAAGCTGGCCAACTGATCATCTTCTGTCGTGGCCGAGACGGCGTAGACGTCGTCATACTTGCCAGGATATTGAACGCTGCCCTGATTGGTATTGCCTGCGATCCCAATGATGACCACTCCGGATCGTATCGCTCGCGCAATCGCGTTCTGAAGAGCCGCAGGCGGAGTGCCATTGGCAAAAATGCTCATGTTGATCAGGTCGGCGCCATTGTCTACGGCATAGTCAATCGCTTCAGCGAACACATTCCAGTCCCGTGATGAGAATTCGTTGTTCGAGTCTAAGAACCGCACATCCATGATCCGGCTTCCCGGAGCCACGCCGACGATGGGTTCCTCTCCAGGTTGCGCCGCAATAATCCCGGCCACGAATGTGCCGTGCCAGTGAAGTGCGCTTCCATAAAGAGAACTGTTGTCTCCATCCCGAAAATCCCATCCATGAATGTCATCCACGTACCCGTTCCCATCATCATCGATCCTGTTCCCAGGAACTTCCCCGGCATTCACCCACATGCTCGCTTCAAGCTGAGGAATCGATGAGTCAATCCCGGTGTCGATGACGGCAATCACGATGTCCCTTCGTCCATGCGTGATCGTCCATGCGTCCTGTGCCGAGATTCTCTGGAGCCCCCAACTGACAGGTTGCTGGTACAACGTCTTCAGCCCTTCGCCGAAGGTTGCTGCTGCGGGTGCGAGCGGAAGTTGAACAGGCAGAATACGAAAGGCGAGGGAATTTGAGATTAGGTCTCCGCCATCGGACTCTAGCGCGATCTCTTCCAAGTAGACGCCTGTTTGTTGGAATCCCCAGCGACTCGCCGCGAACACGGTCTTGCTGCCGCCAGGGGGCACAGAAAAGGAGTCGATCGGTAGGGCTTCAATCATTCGTCCGAATTGGTCGGACAGAATGGCCTGTCCACGAATGTTGTCAAGAGACGTTGCGCCACCATTGGTGAATCGAAACGAAACCTGAAAAGGGAGCAAGGCAGGAATGTCAATCTGTGATATCCAGTTGCTTGACGGCTCTTGCCCGACACAGGCAGCAGCCGTTGCCAACAAGCACACAAAGATTGACCAGAGAAGACGTCTCACCGGTTTCATTCACGCAACAGATCGAATGGCTGTGAGATGATATCAATCACCTCGTCGATCGCTGGCGCTCCATCCTCTTCCCAGCCCAGGTGCGCGATCCCAAGATTGACGGGGAAGTTGACTTCGTTGATGACATCCAGGATCTGATCCCTGAGTCGACTGGCAGCAATGGCCGCACCTTCTGGCGGGGTTTCTGGCAATAGCGAAGCGAATCTCACAGCGCCGATTCGAAAGAGAACATCGACATTTCTGAGGTTGGAAACAAGGAAGCTGGCAGAGCGCACCAACACAGCATCGGTCTCCTCGGACGTCCGCTCTTCGAGCCCCTCCAATTCGATGATCAACAGCGACGTTGGATGCTTGTAACGACGGGTCTTGTGTAATTCACGCTCTAGCTCTGCTCGAAGATGATCCAACGTATAGGTCCCCGTCAGCTCATCCAATACGACGAGCTTCATGAGTTCCTGCTCGTGCGAGTGAATGACCTTCGTCATCAGGTTGAATCCATCGATTAGGTGACTCACTTCATCACGTTGTCGCGTTCCCGCAATACGTCGGAAGGGTACGGCAACCTCGACCCCATACTTTCGCTGAGCTACGGCGCTCATCGCCTGTGCGATACGCCCAACAGGCTTGGTGATGATCGACAGAAGCGCCAAATACAAGAGACTCCCGAGTACGAGGAAGCCGACAAGCGATGCGGCCCCGTACTTCCACGATAGCGACGTAATGTATCGTGCCTGCTCTTGAAGAGACATGTCAACCAAGACCACGCCGATGAGATCAGCTCCGAAGAAGATAGGATGATACGCTCGCAAGAAAGTTTCATCGCCTGTTCGGCATCTCGATACCTCGACGTCGCTGAGCATTTCAAAGCGTATCTGTTCTTCCTCCGTCGTGAGTTCGCCAACAATTGTCGGATCTGTACTCGCGACGACAAGAAAGCCTCGAGCACTGCGCCCGACAACGGTAATCCCCATGACCGCTTCGTGCTGATCCAGGAGCCGCCCGATGTCTGCGTCAAGTTCGTCGGAGTAGTAGAGAATGTAATCCTTCTCTTGGATCGATTTCGAGATCACAGCGGCCACGCTGCGTGCACGAGACTCATAGATGGCAGCAATGGATGTTCGCAAAGACGCCAATGAGAACCAGAACAGGGCTCCAACAACCAACAGGGTAATTGTCAACACAAGTACGACGAGCTTGCTACGTAGGGTCGTTCCATACCGAAGTCCAGAGCGAAGACGCGTGATTAGACCTGGTTGCTCGCCACGTCGCTGTTCACCCCTTGTGCCGGAATCCATCTGAATCTCCTTTTCAATCTCCATTGCCTGGCTCCTGTTGCAGAAACTCGCGCGCTACGACGCCGACATCCTTGCGTAGCGATCGAATGCGACTCATCAGGTTATGCAGCACGTCACTTGTCAATCGATCTCCCAATACCTCCAGGATGTGGCGGACCTGAGCGTTCTCCTCAACGATTGCCTGCTGAACAACCATCGAGATGGGAGATTGTTCGAGCACAAGAAGATCATCATCTATCGCCAAGAAACCTGAGAGGGTAAGCGTCTCCTCTAGACTGCCAACGATGACCGCGTCAACTGCCCCAAATTTCAGCAGCGCCTCAACTTCTTCAAGCGCCTCGGCCTGTGTGAGTGATTTCACGGAATCAGTCAATCCATAGGCCGCCATCAACGCTTCGAATGACTCGTCGTCGAACTCGGAAACCGTTGTGTACCGAAGGGTTTCTCCCGTTCTGCCATACCATGCTGCCAGGCCCGAGATCGACGGCTCATCAAGCTGGGCCGCAAGCGAGGACGAAACGACCAGACGCCAGCCCTCGATAGCGGATGTCGGGAGTACAATAGAGGGGATCTCGTCGGCTAGAACTGCGAGCCTGTCATCCACGCCGCTCCACCAAATCAAATCGACATCTGCGTCCAAAAGCGCCTGCCGCACAAGGTTCGTGGATCCCATCCCCACCAGATCGACAACACGAAATCCTTCTGCCGCAAGCGCCAATTGAAGAATGCGCCCGAGGAGCATACTGACTGCATCCGACCCCGATCCGACAGCGATGGTACCACTCCACGCCGAGTACTGAAGAGACACACGTTCGGAGATAGACCCGTCTGTAGCGTCTCTCACGCTTGGCTCGCCCCACCAGTTCCCTGCTGCCATCAACTCGACTGCGGCATCATTTGAGATATCCCACTCGCTATTGTCGGCAAATATATTGTTCGTCAGGATTGGGATCTCTGCGACAGAACGCTGAGACATCACAATCCCCAAGGATGCCAGATCATGGGCAAGACTGGTTGGCATGGTCTGATGAAGGAGGCCAATGCCGTTTTGGGACAGGGTGTTCCCCTCGATCCGAACTGTACTACCCAAGTCTGCCAGCAGAAGGCCGACATCATTGCCAGTCATTTGATTGTGAGTGATGATGTCTCTGGACGCCCCCGCCACTGCAAGGCCCCATGTACAGCCGCTCATCTGGTTATCAGACAGGGCGTTGTCACCCTTGGTGCCAATGAGAAGCATCCCGGCTTTCTCAGCGCCAGTAGCTGTGTTACGAAGAAGCGTATTCCCCTGCGTCTCTGACAGGATCACACCAAAGGAACACTCAGAGACCGTATTGTCGAGAAACCGACTGTCGTCACCCTGAGACACGAGGATTCCACAAGAGCCGGACTTAGATACGTAATTACGCAGCACCCGGGCTTGCGTGGACCGCTCCATTCGAACTCCAATCAAGCAGTCCTTGATCTCATTACCCATCAGCAGATTTCGGCTGCCGCCAATCAGAGAAATTCCCGCATCGAGGCAGTCGGCGACATCGTTATAGGACAGATTGTTCTCCGTGCTCTGCGTGAGGTGAATCCCAGTTCCTTGCCCTGTCTTAATGACAGTCTCTAGGACTCGGTTCTGGATCGCCCTTTGCAGAAAGATGCCCGAACTACTTGTGTCTTGAATGGTGCAACCTTGAATCAGCGTTCCTGTTACGCTATCCAGCACGATGCCGATCCGAGACCTGAGAATTGCCAGGTCCTCTATCCGAGTGTCGTTTGATCCTCGGACCTCGACGGCTGCGATAGAGCAGGCCGTGATACTGCCTGCCTGGATTTGATTGCCTGTCGAAGCACTCTCCAGAGAAAGCCCGACCGAACTCTCTGAGAGGCGGATGGCACGCAGAACGCTGTTCCATGATCCGTGCAACCGAATCCCATAATCAGATGCACCCGTCACTGTCAGATCTTCGATCGAGGTGCTGCGCGAGTCAATCACCTCAACGCCGAGCGTCCCTCCTTCGATTTCGATGGATCGAAGCGCACTTCGAGCCGCCCCGGTGAGTTGAATACCCACACGTTGCGATTCGACTCTGAGATCCTCGACTGTGCAGTCATTCGACGCAATGCTGAGACCTATGCTTGCGGCGCGAATACTGAGATTGCGAATCGTGACCCCATCTGACCGAAGCACGATCGCAGGATCGGCCCCCATCCCAATCAGCGTCGCTTTGCCACCGACGCCAACGATTGTGATCTCGGGGACGTCCACCACGATCGGCCCCTCGATCGGGTCCGCGCTTGCTTGAAGTGCGATCGTGCCGCCAGGAGACACGCGCGCCAATGCATCCTGCAGTGATGCGACATCTCTTGGGACAAGCAACGCATCATCAGGAAGCGCCTGTTGCTGAGGAATCCCCCACACAGCAATCAATACCGCAGCCAAGATCCCAACGGCACCAAGAATCCCCCACAGCGCCCAGCGAGAACGATTCTTCATGCGCCCACCTTATCACACTCACTCGTTTTACGTCCAGCCATTCGTTCGAATCGCCAACCAAGAGTGTCTGGATCAATCCACGGAATCATGAGCGACGATGCCAGATCACCTAATCCGCCATGATCGTGTAGACGACGTCTGATACGGGCTGAGATGGAAACTTGCGAAGCGTCAACTGTCTGATCACACGTCCGACAGCATCTCCACGCCAATTGCAGCTAGCCAGCACAAGAAGCTCTGCTCGATGGTCGAGTCGTAGAAGTGAAGAGCTTGCGGACCATGTGCCGTGCTAAACCGTCCAATGTAGGCCATGATCTCATCCCAATCCTCAGCTGGCATGCCATCGCGTATCTCTTGGGCCTTGTCAACACGCAGCTTGGTCAAGACGTCGCCGACTGTGTAATCCTTCAATTCTTTCATCTGATCAAACGTGAGATCTCGCCCCTCGTCGAGCAGGCTCAGCACGCCCTGAATGAATTTTCGAACCGAGCTTCGATACATGCCGCCTCCTTCTTCGCAGTCTGTCGCACAGCCACCTCAGAACCTGCACCAACCCCGTATTCTATAGCAGATAGCGATGCGTGCCATACGTCATTCACAGCGAATGGAATCCGCGCGGCCATCATCTGCCTAGAGAAAGCACTGCTTGGCGTCCGAAGTGGTCTCGATCTAGGCATAATCCTGCTATAGAGCTT
>SPBW01000228.1 GCA_004525685.1 Candidatus Atribacteria bacterium | reverse complement strand
GAAGTCGGCGATTATCTCGGCCTCTGCTATTCAACGATCAGTGGTATCGCGAAGCGCATCGCGGAGAGCATGAAACCCTAAGAATCAAGATCTGACCCCGGAGAGGAACATGAGGGCGCGCAATCCTAAGAATCAGGATCCGACCCCTGCGATTGAGTTCGGTCAAGCTGGCGAAGACGGTTGAAGCTATGCGACGGGCTCGCTATTGGCGATCACTTCAAAAAAACCACGCACTGTATCTCCAAAGAGCATCCCGTTGGTATCTAAGTGCTCGTCATCTGTCATATCACATTCTGGCTTCTTACACTTATCACAGCTCAGCTTTCCATTGTAGTTGAAGATGTGGAGTGTTAGGTCAAGAAGGGTACTCGCCGGAGAGAGTGCAAGACGGACAACGTTCTCCACTGCGTCTGGAGTAAGAAGCGGATTAGGTTCTTCCTGCTTGCGATCAGTTTCTCTTCGCGCTAGTTCTCTCGTAAAATGCAGGCCGGTCTGTATGATTCGCTGCGTGCTCTCGCGAGTCGCCACAAGCCATGAGAAGACGTCCGCCAGCTCTTCTGCGAGAGACCTCATCCGGATGGATCGTTCGGCTCGATACTCTTCAAGGTCCTCGGATTTGGAGGAGTCCTTGTGTGGTTGGCAGTGGAGCCGTAGCATCGCATTGGCAATCTCGCCAACTTCCTCCTGAAGATGGAGTGCAACTTCAACAACACTCATGATGTCGTATTTCGATGAGAACAGACGCTTAAACATGTTTTCAAGCTCATTTAGTGTTGTTGGTTTCTGATCCCGAATTGAAGGGATAACGCCCGAGATTGCTTCCTTCGTATAGTCCTTGAACCATTGAGGCCGGTTCTCAATAGCGTCGTTCCTGGACAAGCATCTGCATGAGCCCTCGCGAATCATTGCCTCGTGTGCAGCCACCAGAGTGCTAACCCCGGGGATGGCGGGCTTTTCCTCTTGATTCTCCTCAATGCTCACGCCGGCCCTTCTGGCAACTTCGAGTCCAAAACAGACAGGACAAACTCCCGGGTACTTCGACCACACAATATCTGAGACCTTGCCAGGCAGGAAGAGAACGGCATTCGTCAATTCCAGTGCATCCGTATCTGACGGCTCTTGGGCAAGCCGATTCATGAAGCTCAGCCACCAGACGAACACCTCGCCGATTTCAATCACGACCTGGTCCCATTTGGACTTACGCACAAACTCGACGAGCCGGCTGGTGTGGTCTACTACTCCCAACCACTGGACGAGCGGCGGTCGTTTGGTGTCGCGTCTGCCCCAAATCTTTCCGACTTGACTTGCCAGATCGTCTATCGATGCCTTTTCAACATTGACACGACCAAACCGTTTGACTCGCGGCACGCCACACCTCCCAACAGATTTCGATCCTCTACGACACCTGCGCCAACGCGTAGACGATCCGAGGGGGGTGTTGCTGGATTCTCGGTTTATCGTCCCCACCAGCTCGGTGGTTCTTCGACCCGCTCTGCAATATCAAGAAACCCGCGTCCTCCAGTGCTTTCCGTAGTTCGCCTTCCGTGAATGTCAGTGAATCCGCCACGAAAGTCCGCCCCAGAATGTCATGGAAGACGGTCTTATCCGTTGAGGGAGATTCGATGAGATCTCTCTGTCTCTCTGCCCACTCTCTTTCGGGGACGGTCACAAATAGCCGTGCCCCCTCCACGCACGTACGGCGAATAGACTTCAGCGCTTCCGGCCTGAGAAACGGGTCGCCAAGGCAGGCTGCTACGAAGTCAAAGGTCCCAGGGGGCAAGCAGGTGTCAGCCGAGGCCATGCTTAGCTGAACTACCCTTGCCCTACATCTACCTTCTCGTGTGTATCTTCTCAGCTTAGCTCGGCAGAGTGAGACCATAGTACGTGCAGAATCAACGAAGGTGAACGAGCAATCCTCGTGCAACGTCTTATACAGTTCCTCTGAGAAGGTTCCCGTGCCGCACCCAAGCTCCAATGCGTTGCGGCACTTGAGAAGAGATACCACTGCCATCCGGCAGTCAGCCCAGGCCTCCCTCGACAAAGCCTCATGCACGCGCACTGTGTCATGCTCATGTGGCAGGTCGAACTCGGGTGCAAGCAGTTCATAGATGCCGATGGTCGAGGAGCAAGCTTCCGTCTCAAGAGCCTTGTAGTCGATGAGTTCTTCATCTCGGAACCAGTACGTTAGTTCCTTCTGGACGTTGGCCGGATCATTTGTGACGTGTATGAGATTGAACACGGCTCTCTCTTCACGGTTCGCGACAGCAGTTGAATCTAGCGAGTAGTCCCCGCGTATGGTTCCTAGAGAGGCCTCAGAAGGGCATGTTCCGCCAGCTATCTCTAAGCGAATCCTGGCTGCGGCCTCGACGCCACGTACTGCGAGTGCAAGTACAGGACCAGAGCAGAAGTATTCCAGAAGCCACTCACGGTTCCTACCATCTTCCTTTGGAAAGAATCCTTCAGCCATTTCGCGAGTAGGTTGCACGAACTTCATTCCCACGATTTGAAGGCCTCTAGACTCAACTCGATCCAGGATTTGCCCCATCAACCTCCGAGCAACTCCATCGTGGTTGATGATGAGAAGCGCCACTTCGACTTTCGGATCAGTCATTTCGTTCTCCAATCAAAATCCGAATTCCTTGGGATGTCTACACAATACCGTGACAAACTTCATCTGCCAAGTAACTGTTTCCATCTGATCGCTCCCAAACATAGCACAATACTGGATACGACGCGCCGCCAAGACAGAAGCCAGGCTCAAGTCATTGCAGAGCTTATCAGCCGTTCGCAGATGGGCAGGTGGGTAGGATTAGATCGACATTCGGTATTCTCGTCACTACCTGCGTAATCGGCCATCTAAGGCAAGGAGTGCTGTGCGTACCTAGATCTAGCTCGCTCAATGACTCTCACGGGTCAAGCCGCTTGACTACGAGCCCCACCTGCTGCGACGGACTGATCTCGTTCATCGTCACATTGCTTGTTCCCTGAACCGGTCGGGGAATTGGGCCGAGAGTCGGATGTTCTCATCACAACACGATCAGAAGCGACTCAATCTCTTTCCGACTCGGCCAGCGGAAAGTACCAAATTCGTCCACTCGGGGGTACCTGATTGCGCTGTGCTCCCAAACGAAACCTTTGGTCAGAGGCTATCGCATTCACCTTCTTCGAGGTCCTTGGTGCAGGGATCTCAAGATCGGAT
>SPBW01000312.1 GCA_004525685.1 Candidatus Atribacteria bacterium | reverse complement strand
TTCTCCTGCAATGCGCCCACCAATGCATTGAGCAGGATGATGAACAAGATGACGCCAGCCTCGATCCAGTTTCCAACCCAGACGGATACTAGGACGGCTGCGATCAGAATGAGGATGAGGAAGCTTCGAAGCTGTCGGAAGACAGTAAGTAGAAACGACGGGGCACGTTTGCCTTGCAGTTGATTGAGGCCGTGGATCTCAAGACGACGCGTCGCTTCCTCACTCGTGAGTCCCTTGTCGCGAGAAGCCCCAAGCTGACTTAGCGTGTCTTGAACAGACGCGGCGAAGTAGCCGTGGTCTCGCATGGGATTCGAAGGCTTCGAGTCAGTCATTGGCGATAAATTCCTTTCAGCATCACGCCCAAGGTGGATGCTCTCTCGAAGCGGTGCGTTACAAACGCCGGGTCGCCTGAATCATGATCAACATCACGAGAAATCAGCAGCAGCGCACAGCGAAGTCGCATCACCCGCGGGCCTCTTCCTGATCAAGGTATTGGAGAATGGCCTCGACAACCAGGTAGTTGATAGATCGATCCCTCTTCTGCCCAAGCTCGATCAGGCGCTCGATGGGCTCATTCTCAGTGTTGAGATCGGGGATGTAGACGTTGATCTTATAGGTTCTCTGCTTGCGCTCCATCGGGTCACCTCGCATAGCCAGATTACAGAGATTCGCGTGGCTGGCGCAAGGCGGGATGATCTGGAGAAACCAAGTCAGCGGTTTGTGATGTATATGACACCAAACGCCCGGTCGAGGGTATAGAATCTATCTGGTACTGGAGGTGAGCGCTGTGCGTTCAAAGTGGGCAAGAATCAGTTGTGCGGTTGCATTGTTGCTGATGGTCGCAGGAAGTGCGGCGATGGCTTCGTCCTTGTTCGGGACGAACTACAATCTTGGGGAAGAAATCCAGTTCCGAGTCGAAGATTCAACGACTTGGTGGTGGGGATGCTGCGCTTGTGAAGAGAGCGTTGTCTTGGGATGGCGCGTCGTCAACACATACGAGCAGGTTGTCTACTCGGTGATCCATGATGCGCCCGTTTCTTCGAGCCTTTGGCGAGGGAGCTGGTTGCAGCAAGACATGAACGGCCTTGCGGTCGCCGCGGGGCAGTACAAGCTGTATGTTGACACATCTGTCGGAACGCTATCGCGATGTTTCACGCTTCGGGATCCTTGCGGATGCAATTGGGGCACGTCTTGGTGTGCGTCATCGTGCACATCCTGTGTGTGCGAAGATGTTCCTTCCATCACGACGTGTGCATGCAAGACGACACTTGTTTTCGTTGATGACTGCAATACAGGAAGCTTCCCATTCTTCTGGTGGGGCTGCAATACATGTACATCGACCACCAGTTCCAGTTGCTCGAGCTGTCCATAGCGGAGAGCGAGATTGTGTGATTTCGGCGAAGTGGAGGCCATGTCTCCACTTCGCTTTTTCTTGACTGGGTCGGCGATTCAGGATACGCTTGTGCCCATCGCGAGGGTGGCGGAATTGGCAGACGCGCTAGCCTTAGGAGCTAGTGCCTTCGGGCGTGCGGGTTCGAGTCCCGCCCTTCGCAGTTGAAAGCCTAATCGCTGGCAACTATAATGGCGGAGCTTTTGGTGCGGGAATGACCCAACGGTTGAGTACCAATGGTAATGGCTTTGTGCGGGAATAGCTCAGCGGTAGAGCACTGCCTTGCCAAGGCAGGGGTCGGGAGTTCGAATCTCCTTTCCCGCTCCAGATTAGCAACAAAGCACATGAAATAGCTGGGAAGTTGACATGACGCCGGGATGGCGGAATTGGCAGACGCAAGGGACTTAAAATCCTTTGAAGGGTAACTTCGTGCGGGTTCGAGTCCCGCTCCCGGCATAACCATCGCGGGGTGGAGCAATCAGGAAGCTCGTCGGGCTCATAACCCGGAGGTTGTCGGTTCGAATCCGGCCCCCGCAACCAGAAAGCAGGGCGGCGTAGCTCAACTGGTTAGAGCGCACGGCTCATATCCGTGAGGTTCGGGGTTCGAGTCCCTGCGCCGCTAGAGA
>SPBW01000016.1 GCA_004525685.1 Candidatus Atribacteria bacterium | reverse complement strand
CAAGCCTGTTTCGAATACTGCAGAAGCATGGAGTATGGAGATATCCACGGATTGGATTCTGATAATGACGGCACTGCCTGTGAGCCAGCACCCTGATCCTTGTTCCGTTCACACGGAATCTCTGCGATCCAGGCTCACTCGTCACTCTGCGTGAGATGATGCTACAACGTACACTTGGAACCAGACGAAAGGAGCCAACGATATGACAACCATGGACAACTTGAAAGAAGCCTTTGCTGGTGAGTCGCAAGCCAATCGGACGTACCTGGCCTTTGCCAAGAAGGCAGACGCGGATGGCTACCCCCACGTAGCCCGGCTTTTCCGAGCTGCTGCTGCCGCAGAGACCGTACATGCCCACGCCCATCTGCGCGTCCTGGGCGGTGTGAAGGATACGGCCGGGAATCTGGAAGCAGCCGTAGCGGGCGAAGGCCATGAGTTCCAAGAGATGTATCCCACGTTCATCCGGGAAGCGCTGGCCGAGGACAATAAGGCCGCTCTCGTGTCCTTCAAGGCAGCAATGGCCGTGGAAGAGATCCATCACTCCCTGTACTCAAAGGCATTGGAGTCCATCTCTTCTGGGAGAGATCTTCCCGAGAGAGCACTCTTTGTCTGCGAAATCTGCGGCAACACGGTCTATGATGAGGCACCCGAGAAATGCCCCATCTGCAATGCTCCCAAGCTCAAGTTCTTCGAGGTGGTGTAGCAGTCCTGTGAGTGGAAGAAGGGCAGATCGAGGATCGGTCGATCGAACTGCCCTTCCCTGTGCTATCCGGCGATCAACAATGACACTGGATGATTGGCGTAAACAGCCATCCCAAGAACACGCACATTACGGATCGACGGTGATATCAGCGACCGCGGTGTCCTCTGCTCCTAAAGCATCCATCACCGTCAGTACGACACGGAAGACTGTTGAGAAGCTCTGGACCGTAAACTGATGAGCGACCGTCGCAATGGTGAATGAAGCCGTCTGGCCATCGCCGAAGTCCCACGCATAGGTGGCAATCGTACCGTCGGCGTCGCTCGATGCAGAGGCATCAAAATCGACAGTCAAGGGCGTGTTCCCCGTCGTTGGTGTAGCCGTGAAGCTGGCGACGGGATGAATGTTCCCAACATAGATGCAGCCAGCGGCGATGAGCAATACGCCTAGGGCAATCCCAAACGCAGCAATTGTTCTTGTTTTCACGCTTCCCCCCTTGTGCAGGCACAGCAACAACCGCAGGTGCCACACACAGCCTAGTGTTATCTGCTTGTGAGGTCAACCTTCTCGCGATCTCCTGCGCTCGGCATCAGGGGTTCGAGCAGGCTGGCACAGTCATTTTGTTGGCTACACACAGCAAGAAGTGAAGCGCGCCCCCCTCCACTGCTGCACAGGAATTACAAACCCATGGCCCCCACCAAGGATCTGCCATTAACCAGTATTTCCCCCTCGTTTGGCACTATAGTAGTAGCAACGGGTTCCCGCAGATGGGCAACTGGTTGTAGTGTGAAGGGGAGGAGGGCCGGAGGCTGGCGGATGAAGAAACCTGTTCTCGCTCTGTTGGCATTGGCTCTGTTTGCGTGTTCCGTGACCTCACTCGCTGTCAGTGATATTGCCATTGGGTTGAAGTGGTATCACCAAGCACAGTTTGCCGGCTTCTACATTGCCCTAGACAATGGCATCTACGAAGACGCCGACCTCTCGGTAACGCTCATTGAGGGAGGCCCTGAGATAGACAAAATCAATCTATTGCTGACGGGCATCGTTGACTTCGTTGTTGATTCGCCCGAAGACCTGTTGATCCATCGCCAGGCTGGAGATGACGTCGTCGCAGTTGCCGTGCTCTATCAACGAAGTCCTCTTGTCTTCATTACCAGGGCTGAGTCGGGGATCTTGAGGCCACATGACTTCATTGGCAAGTCAGCGGCCATCCTGAGTGCAGATCAGAATGAGCTGCAATTCTTTGCGATGGTTGAGAAGCTCGGTCTCGACGTCAACCAGGTGTTGCTTCTACCCTACGACTACGACTACTCCGCTTTCTATGAAGGCTCCATTGACATCACGTTGAGCTATGTCAATGGAGGACTGATTCGTCTTCGAGACATGGGATACGGCGTCAACATCATTTGGCCAGGCGATTATGGCGTTCGTGGGTACTCGGACACGCTTATCACGACGCAGGCGATGATCGACGAGCATCCAGATGTTGTGCAGCGCGTCGTTCGTGCATCTCTTGCTGGCTGGGAACAAGCCATCTCCAGACCTGAGCAAGCCGTTGATAGCATCCTGCGCTATGCACGTGAGCCTGATCGGCGGCTGCAAAGGGAGATGATGCTGGCATCGATTCCTCTATTGGCAGTGGGCACGACGCCCATCGGATGGATGGATCTTGAGACATGGACGAGCATGATCCATGTCCTGACAAACTACGGTGTTCTCGCGGGCGGATTGGACCCCGCTCGCGTCTATGACCAGCGCTTCGTGCAAGCGATCTATGGACAAGAGGCGAACAGGTGAGGCTTTCACAGAAGCTTTCCCTAGGCATCATCCTTCTCGTGGGCGTTCCCGTCTTCTTGCTTGGCTATTTCCTCTCGCGCACATCGATCGACGCGATCGAGCTTCAGACTGTAGATCGCCTGCTGTCCGTCAATCAGCTCAAGCAATTCCAATTCGATCGATGGCTGACTGGCAACGAAGGACGCTTGGAGCTGCTCGCCCAGCGCCCGCTCATTCGCGACGAGCTGACACGGTTGATCCAAGAACACGCAACAGCCAGGACTGATCCCGAACTGTCAAGGACACACGAGCGTGAGCACCAACGCCTGCTTGACGATCATCTTCTCCCCTATGTCAGCGAAGGCGGGTTCGAACGCATCTCGCTGCTCGACCCTGTTTCCGGGGAGGTGCTGCTGTCAACCGAGCGACTCACAGAGGGCATGATTCGAGAATTCGAGGAGTACTTCCGCCTCGGTCGACTGGCAACGACCACGCAGAATCCGTACTTCTCCATCACCCAGTCCAAGATCATGATGACCATTGCGACGCCCGTCATCTCGCGAGTAGGCGAATTGGTTGCCGTACTCGCTGGCGATCTAGATCTGGCTGAGGCGTCAGCCATCCTCTCTCAAGGGTGGGATTCCACAAACAGCGAAGACACCTACATCGTGAACCTTGCGGGAAGGTTCGTCACGACCCCTCGATTTGGCGAAGACTTCTCTCTTCTCGGTGGTGCGCAGACTGATGGTGTACAGCGCGCCTTGTCTGGTGAGACAGACACTCAGATCTATCAGAACTACCGCGACGTAGAGGTCATAGGTGCCTACATGTGGATCCCTTCTCGCCAGCTCGCTATTCTGACGGAAATCGCTCGCTCAGATACCATCGGACCAATCTCCCGTGTCCAGAAGACACTCATCCTGGTCTCGATCTTGGCTGGACTTGCTGCCATCGCGTTGGGCATTGCACTGGCGCGTGGGCTTGTTAGGCCAGCAAGGGTACTTGTCGCAGCGACCAAGCGGTTGGGGCAAGGCGATCTGGATCACCGCGTTCTCTTCACATCGCAAGACGAAATCGGCCAACTCGGGCATGCCTTCAACGAAATGGCAGAAAGCCTCAAGCAAACAACGACGTCCAGAGACAATCTCAATCGCGAGGTTGAGGCGCGGACTGCCGCGGAGGTGAAGCTAAACCGGACAATTGAAGCGCTTGAGCAGAGTGAATCTTTGTTCCGCATGCTCACGGACTCCTCCCCAGTCGGCGTATTCATTGCCGACCATTCCAAGCTCAGATACACCAATCCTGCGTTCGAGCGGATCTTCGGCTATGCCAAAGAAGAGATCATTCATCGATTGGGACCTCTGGACCTCACCCATCCAGCTGATCATGAAACCTCGCGCGAGTACATCGGCAAGTGCTTCGCCGGCGTCGTGGGGCTTCCACCCTGTCCGTTCATCGGCGTTCGCAAGGATGGTTCCTTTGTGTTCTGTGAAGCGATGGCTCGCCCCATCGAATACGACGGCAATCCAGCTTTGCTCGGGACCATCGTCGATATCACACTTCGGCGCCAATCAGAAGAGGAGTTGCGACTCAAAAACACGGTCTTTGAGTCATCTGTCGCAGCCAATAGCACCGCAGATATCGACGGCATCATCACGCACGTGAATGCCTCATTCCTTCGGCTATGGGGGTACGCCTCAAAAGGGGAGGTCATCGGTAGGCCCCTTTCCGATTTCATTGCCCACGCTGATGAGGCAGGGGTCATCGTGACAGCACTGAATGAGATCGGCGAATGGGCAGGTGATTTCCTCGCACGCCGCAGAGACGATTCGTCATTCATCTCAAACGGGCATGCCACGGTGCTCCGCAATGAAGCGGGCGAACTCATCGGGTACCAGTCCGCCAACCTTGACGTAACGAGACAGCGATCCGCAGAAACAGCAATCCGCCAAGCCAAGGAGATTACAGACTCGATTATTGAGAGTATTCCTGGCCTCTTCTATCAGATCGATCGCAATGGCCACTTTGTACACTGGAATGGCGTCTTCCAGAAAGCCACCGGATATTCTAGCGACGAGATTCCCCATCTGCATCCGCTCGATCTGTTTCGCGGCACAGACAAGAGCGTCATCGACGTGGCCATGAAGAAGGTGTTTACGCACGGCCGTGCCGAAGCCGTAGCCCATCTGATCACCAAGTGGGGGGAGAGCACACCTTACCTGTTCACAGGCGCCCTGAAGCCCATCAACGATGTCCCCTACCTCCTTGGCGTGGGGACGGACATCAGTCAGCTCATGGAAGCAGAGGAGAAGTTCCGCACGCTGGTGGAGACAACGTCAGAGTGTTTGTGGGAAGTCGATGCTGAGCTTAGGTACACCTACATCAGCCCTCGAATCTCCGACCTGTTGGGATACGAGCCAGAGGAGGTATTGGGAAAGACGCCATTTGATCTGATGACGCCAGAAGCAGACGCGCAATTGCGCGACGAGTTGCGCGACACGGTACGTCACCGCGAATCGTTTGCAGGTATCGAGAACGCGAGCATCCACAAGGACGGCCACATCGTCGTACTCGAGAAGAGCGGTCGTCCCATCATCAACTCACGAGGCGACCTTGAAGGGTATCGCGGCATCGACCGAGACATCACGGATCGTAAGCGTGCGGCCGAGAAGCTGAGCGAACTGCTGGATGGGCTACAACGTTCCAACAAGGAACTGGAACAGTTCGCCTATGTCGCGTCACACGACCTCCAAGAGCCCCTGCGGATGGTCGCCAGCTACACGCAATTGCTTGAGCGCCGCTACAAGGATGCATTGGACGACGAGGCGCGCGACTTCATCGGCTTTGCTGTCGATGGCGCCAATCGCATGCAGCGACTCATCAATGATCTTCTCACATTCTCTCGGATCCAGACCAAGGGCAGGGCGTTCGCGGCTGTTGATCTCAACACGGTCGTCGGACATGCCCAGGCAAATCTAGGTGCTGCGGTCGATGAGACAGCTGCCTTGATCACTGCAGAAAGCCTGCCAGAGGTGTTAGGCGACGAGGCACAACTGCTCTCCGTGTTCCAGAACCTCATGGGAAATGCCATCAAGTTTCATTCCGACGAGCCTCCGAGGATACACATTCGCGCAAGAGATGTCGGCGCATCATGGGAGATCTCGGTAAGCGACAATGGGATTGGCATCAATCCAGACTTCTACGAGCGCATCTTCGTCATATTCCAACGCCTGCATACACGCGAAGAGTATCCGGGCACGGGGATTGGTCTTGCCTTGTGCAAGCGGATCATCGAACGGCACGGGGGCAGGATCTGGGTCGCAGAGACGAAGCAACCTGGCACGACATTGTGTTTTACAATCGCCAAGCACGGCAAGGAGGCTGCATGAGCACACACCGAATCCCAGAACCCGTGGAGATCCTTTTGGTGGAAGACAACGAGGGAGATGCCCGGCTGGCACAAGAAGCTCTCAAGGATGCCAAGGTGAGCAACAAGATTACTTGGGTCAGAGACGGTGTTGAAGCGCTCGCCTTCCTACGAAGAGAGGGTGCCCATGCTGGGTCGGCGCGCCCTGACGTCATCCTTCTTGACCTGAATCTGCCCAAGAAGGATGGCCGCGAAGTGCTTGCAGAGATCAAAGAGGACGACGACCTTCGGCGCATTCCCGTCGTTGTGCTGACTGTTTCTGACGCCGAAGAGGACATCGTGAAATCGTACAGCCTCCATGCCAATTGCTATATCAAGAAGCCCCTTGACTTGGATCAGTTTCTGCGGGTCATCAAGGCCATCGAGAATTTCTGGCTAACCATCGTCAAGCTGCCTCCCAATGAAAAAGCGCATTAGGATTCTGCTCGTCGAGGACAATCTAGGCGATGCCAGCATCGTGCAGGATCTACTCCGAGAAGCGGAATACATGCACGAATTGACAACCGTCGCGCGAGTTCGCGATTGCATGCGTTTGATCGATGACAAGCTCGTTGACATGATCCTCCTTGACCTCTCGCTTCCTGATAGCGACGGCCTGCAGGGGCTACATCGACTTCGCGCTCATGCGCCTGAGATTCCCATCATCATCCTCACTGGCTTCTCTGACATCGACACCGCAGAGCAAGCAGTCCGAAGCGGCGCTCAAGATTATCTGGTTAAGGGGCACCTCGAGGGCAATCTGCTGCATCACGCTGTCAAGTTCGCAGAACTAAGGCATGCGTTTCGGACTGAGTTGGAGGAGCTATCGCTACGCGACCCTCTAACCGGATTGTACAATCGACGAGGATTCCGCCTCCTGGCTGATCAGAGTCTGCGCGTAGCCAAGCGCAACGGCCGCGACTCGGTACTCCTATTGGCTGACATGAATGATCTCAAGGATATCAATGATACTTACGGCCACTTGCAGGGAGATCTGGCTCTCCGGGGAGCGGCACGAGCATTCAAGCATGCGCTGCGTGACTCCGACATCATCGGCCGCCTGGGAGGCGATGAGTTCGTGGCTCTGGCCGTCGAGGCGAATCCTCCTGGCATCAGCTCTCTGTTTGCGCGGCTCTTGGAGCAGATCGAAGTCGAGAACACGAAGCTGGAGATGTCTCTACCGCTATCCTTGTCCATTGGCGTCGCACCCTTCAGTCCCAGAGAAGCGCCATCGCTGAATGACCTCATCGTAGCGGCAGATCGCGACATGTACGAAAAGAAGCGAGAGTACAGAAGACGCAGAGACGGAGGCTAGATTGACCGAGAAGCTAAGCGTGCTCTTGATCGAGGACAATTCTGCAGACGAGCGCTTGATCAGAGAGTTCTTGTCCGAATCCGTCGATCCTCTGATCGTGCTGACAAGCTGCTCATCGCTCGACAGTGGATTGGCCTACTTGGAGAAGGGGCGTTTCGATCTTGTGTTGTCGGATCTTACACTGCCGGACAGTTACGGACTCGATACAGTATCTGCAATCCTTGCGCGATTCCCTGCGATTCCAATCGTCGTGTTGACGGGTGCCAATGATCGCCAGTTGGCAGAGCAAGCACTCCACCTTGGTGCCCAGGATTACCTTCCCAAACTCGGGCTGGCGCCGCCAATGTTGCGACGCTCGATGTTCTACGCTATCGAGAGACACCGCGTGCAGGAGGCTTTACGCATATCAGAACGGCAGTTTCGCGCCATCTTTCAGGCAAGCCCTCTCGCCATCTCCATTGCCTTGCCAGAAGGCAGGGCGATGGTCACTGCCAACCGCGCCTTCTATGACATGCTCGGGTATGACGATGACGATCTCCCCGACTTGACGCTGGCAGCGATCACGCATCCCGACGACATCCAAGCTGACCTGAAGGACATTGCAGCCATCAGTGAGGGAAGGCGGAAAACGTTCACGCGAGAGAAACGCCTCGTACGGAGGGATGGGAAGACCGTCTGGGTGAAGGCTGCCAGCACCCTGCTGAAAGATGTAGCTGGCATCCCGGAGCAGATTCTCACCGTGCAGCAGAACATAACGGCTGAGAAGGAGGCGGCTCAGGCGCTGGAGCTTGAGCAAAGGCACCTTCACTCGGTCATGGAGACTATGCCGGCTTTCTTGTACTTGCAGGCGACCGATCATACGATCCCGTTCTCCAATAGCAAGTTTCGCGAAACCTTCGGTGATCCCAAGGGCCGCACGTGCCACCAGATCTTCCACGGCTGCGACTCCCCTTGCTCGGCGTGTGCGACCCTGAACGTCCTCGAGACCCGACAGGAGAGCATTCGAGAGTGGACCGACGCGTCAGGACGTGTGTTTGAGCTCCGAGAGCGTCCGTACGCCAGTACCGCAGGCGAGGAATTCGCCCTCGTCATCGGAGTCGAGATCACCGATCTTATTGAGGCCACCGCCGCGCTACGGATCTCCGAACAGCGCTTCCGCGAGCTGGCGGAGATGCTTCCTGAGGTCGTCTTCGAGTGCGAACTTGACGGCAGGCTCACGTTTGTCAATCAGGTTGCATTCCGACAGTTCGGCTACTCGCGAGAGCAATTTGAGAATGGTCTCAACGCGTTCACCATGCTGGCCGATGAAGACGTTGGTCGCATTCGCGCCAGCGTAGAACGTCTCCTCGCGGGAGGTGAGGAACACAGCACGCGCTACACGGCAAGGCGTAGCGATGGATCAACCTTTCCGGTCATCATCCACTCGTCGGTCATCCATCAAGACGGGCGGCCGGTCGGGCTGCGTGGAATCGTCGTCGATATCACCGAGCAGATAGATGCTCAGCAAGCCTTGTCCGAGAGCGAGTCAAGATTGCGGGCCATTCTGGACACGGTTCCAGATCTGCTGTTTCAGCTCGACGAAGAAGATCGAATCCTCTTGTACCATGCCCCAGCGGACGAGCTGTACGTCCCTCCGGAAACGTTTCTCGGCAAGCGCTTCCAGGACATTCTGCCCGAGGAGCCCGGCACGAGACTGGGCGATGCACTGGCTGCACTCAAGCAAACGGGAGCCATGCAGCAGCTTGAGTACACGCTTCCGATCCAGGGGAAGCTCAAGGATTTCGAGGCCCGTATCCTGCAAAGCGGCGCCGCACAAACACTGGTCATCGTCAGAGATATCTCCGAGCGCAAGCAAGCACAGAACGCACTTGAAATGGCCGACAGCATCGTCCGCTCATCTCCGGTCGGCATGTTCATCTATCGCTATGAAGACCCTGATAGGCTGATCCTAGCCAATGCCAACCCCGAGGCCGAGAAACTGATCGGCATTAGGCTCGCTGAATGGCTCGGGAGAGAGTTTAGCGAGATCTGGCCTCAGACGATGTCCTCCGGGATCAAGAGAGCGTTTCTGGAGGCGTTCAAGAGTGGCACGCTCTATAGCACGGACAACTTCGTCTCCGAGGGCGGGCCGGTGGAAGGACATTATCGCATTCGTGCGTTCCGGATACCCGAAGATCGCCTCGTCGTGTCCTTTGAGGACATCTCCGACCAGATCGAAGCCCAGAGACACGTGCAGGAATCCGAGGAGAGATATCGAAACATCGTTGAGATGTCGCCCATCGGGATCTTGACCATCAATCTGAAGGGGATTGTCACGTCGTCCAATCCCGCATTCCTTCACATGATCGGATATCAGGACGAGGAACTGGTCGGCAGACGATTCACCAGGATTCCAGCGATCCGCCCTCGGGATCTCTCCAAATATGTCCGAACATTCCGCTCGATCGCCCGCGGGCAATCGCCGGAACCCTTCGCGACCTCATGGATTGCGAAGGACGGGAGCGAGCATTACGGAGAGATCCAGGCAACAGTAATGCGGCGCGCGGATGGTAAGCGGGGCATTCAAGCCATCGTTCAAGACGTCACGGAACGAAGGCTGGCCGAGGATCGCCAGCGGGAGTACGAGCGATTGCTGAGCGAGTCCCAACGGATTGCCAAGCTGGGCGGATGGGAGTATCAGATCTCAACCGGTGTCAATCGCTGGACGAGCGGCCTCTATGACATCTTCGGCGTCGACGAGACCTTCGACGTATCCGGCCTCGACGCCGTCGTGGGCTTCTTCCGCCCGGAGGACGGGCAGCGCATCCGCGATGCGTTTGAGAGAGCTGTGCGCACGGGGGAAGGCTACAACTTGGAACTGCGTTTCACGAACGCACGAGGAGACGAACTGTGGACACGGGCGACGGCTGAGGCAGAGAAGGAAGGCGGACGCGTAGCCAGGCTGCACGGCAACTTCCAGGATATCACAGAGCGCAAGCGAATGGAGGAGTCGCTTCAACTGACCCAGTTCTCGATGGACTCGGCCAGTGCAATCATCCTTTGGCTTCATGAGGATGGGGAGATCGTGTTCGTCAATGAAACGGCGTGCAAAGCCCTCGGATACTCAAGAAGCCAGCTTCTCGGAAAGTATGCATGGGACATTCAAACCGACTACCCGACAACGCGTCGCGCGGAGCTATGGAAGAGACTCATGGATGGCGAAGAACCCTCAGAAGCCACCTTCCTGCGCAGTGATGGAACGCCGTTGCCTGTGGAGATCACGGCACAGCACCTTCGTTTCAGGGGAAGAGAGTATGAGTTTGTGCTTGCCGTCGACATCACCGAGCGCAAAGAGGCAAGAGCAGCTCTGGAGCAATCCGAGGAGAACTACAGAACGATCTTCGACTCAGCCAGTGATGCCATCATGATCCACGATCCGATGACAGGCCGTCTGCTTGATGGGAACGAGAAGATCGAGGAGATGTTTGGCTATCCAGTGGAGGAGTTTCTCAACCTCCAGGTCAGCGAATTCAGCTCGGGAGAGCCTCCCTATACACAAGAAGAGGCGCTGCAATTCATCCATGCCGCTGCGCAAGGAACTCCGCAAATCTTTGAGTGGTACGCGAAGAAGCGAAGCGGAGAGCTATTCTGGGTAGAAGTAAGCCTGCGCCAAGTCGCGCTGCTTGGCAAGAGTGTCGTTCTTGCGGTAGTTCGCGATGTCTCGGAGCGCAAGCAATTCGAAGCCCAATTGCGCCAAGGCCAGAAGCTGGAGTCGATCGGAACGCTGGCCAGCGGTGTCGCTCATGAGATCAACAATCCGCTGATGGGCATGATCAACTACGCCGAATTGATTAGTAGCCGGTCCGACGACGAGTCCCTCCGAGAGTTCGCTGAGGGAATCAAGGAGGAGGGTGACCGTGTCGCCAAGATCGTGCGCAATCTGCTCTCGTTCTCACGCCAGGATCGAGAGGAACATAGTCAGGCGCGGATGAAGGACATCGTCGATGCGTCGTTGACCCTCATCGGATCTCTGCTGCGGAAGGACTTCATCCAACTTGAACTCGACGTCCCCGAGGACCTGCCTGCCATCCGCTGCCGGAGCCAGCAGATTCAGCAGGTGCTGATCAACCTGGTAACCAATGCCCGTGACAGCTTGAATGCCAAATTCCTGGATAGCGGCGACGGCAAGAAGCTTCAGATCTCGTCGCGTCTCATGAGCCATGACACCTCGACGTGGCTGCGCACAACGGTTGAAGACTGCGGCTTGGGCATTCCTGATGATGTGGCCACAAGGATCTTCGATCCGTTCTTCACGACGAAGGCACGCAATGAAGGGACAGGTTTGGGCCTATCTATCAGCTATGGCATTGTCCGCGAGCATGGTGGGCGGCTGACTGTGGAGTCCAAGCCTGACTGCTACACGCGATTCCACATAGATCTGCCCGTGCAGGAGGAGGATGGCTAGGTTCGTTCTTCCCATGCCAACTCGCGATCGTTTGCGCCCCAAGCTACACTCTCAGTCGTAAAGAAATGGTCGCAGCCAGCCAAGGAGGATTCACCGTGAGAGACCAAATGCGAAAGGCACTTGATTTTGCCATCTCCAAGGAGAAAGAAGCCGAAGCGTTCTACAAGGAATGGGCGGCAGCAGCCAAAGATCCAGCTGTCCACGGTCTGTTCGCAGAGCTAGCAGGCGTCGAACACGGGCACATGGAGATTCTGTCACAAATCACGCCTGAGGAGATGGCCTCCAGCGCGAACTCCGCAGCATTGGACCTAGGATTATCTGATCTGCTGGTCGACGTCGCCGCCTCGCCGGGACTCAATCTCCAGGAAGCCATGATCGTGGCGATGAAGCGTGAAGAATGCGCCGTCAAGCTCTACTCGCGGCTGGCAGAGTTGAATGGAGAAGCGCGATCTCTGTTCGAAGCACTAGCCAAAGAAGAGGGTCGCCACAAGGCCAAGCTTGAAGCCGAGTACGACGACCACATCCTTACTGAGAACTAGCCCACGAATAAGGAGCGGATAAACCATGTCCCTTCACTTGCTCAACCATGAAGGCCTGAACCTGTTCTCTGATCTGTTGGACATTCCATCTCCGTCTGGGCATGAATCGAGGATGGCTTCAGCCCTCATGTCCAAGCTAGCATTAATGGACTACCAGCCGGAATTGGATGCAGCAGGGAATGTTCTCGTGCGTATCGCGGGACAAGATTCAACACGCCCCACCATCTGCTTCGCTGCGCATATGGATGAAATCGGGATGACGGTCACTCAGATTCACGCCAATGGCAATCTCCAGGTAGATCGATTGGGAGGGCTATTCCCATGGAAGATTGGCGAAACAGCGGTCACGATCATCGGAGATAGGGAAGACGTCACCGGGATATTGTCCCTAGGGTCCGGCCATTCGAGGAAGATTGTTGAAGCCGGTCCGTCGTGGGACTCCGCCAAGATCATCACCGGCATGTCTCCAACATCCTTAGCAGATCGCGGCATTCGCATTGGCGCTCCAGCAGTCCCTGCGCGAGCTGCGCGAGGCCCCATTGTGTTTGGGGAGGAGGTATTCCCTTGGGTGGGCGCATGGACGTTCGACAATCGGCTGTCGATTGTAGCCTGTCTGCTAGCTTTGCAGGATCTCAAGAGCAAGAAACTCAAGCCTCGATCGCCACTCATCATTGCGTTCACTGTCGAAGAAGAGATTGGCTGTCTGGGAGCAAAGTTCCTCGCACAACGCGAGCGGCCTGACATCTTCATCGCTGTCGATGGCAGCCCGCTTGTCCCCGAGTGCCCCATTGAGCTCGATGGCCGTCCCGGCATTCGCTCTCGGGACAGCATGGCTACCTACGATCAGGAATTGCTGCGGGAGATCTGCCAGCTTTCGTCATCTGCAGGCGTCGACTTGCAGCCCGTCGTTTATGCAGGAGCATCGTCTGATGCAAGCGCCGTGTACGCCATCGGAGCGTCTCCGCGCATCGCCTGTCTGGGCTATGTGCGAGACAGCAGTCATGGATTCGAAGTCACTCCCCTGAGCACGTTCGACTATCTCGCGACCACGGCGGCTACGCTGATTCAGCGACTGTAGATCTAGCCTGAGGGCAGTGCTTTTCCCAGTTGTCCTGGCCAACAGCCTGCCGTGTGTCCCAACAGGAATGTGGACGTACTGCCGGAATAAGAGAGGCAGACTTCGGGTTTCGTGCCGACGTACGGGCTGATCATCTCACAAGATTGTCACTAGACTGTTGGAGCGTTGGAACAACCCAGACGCCTCCTTGACTCCAGAGGGAGAGGAACGATACGAGAGCCGTTCCTCTCTCTTCTCTTTTTGGGATCGGATGAACGCCAGTCGCTACTGCCTGCAAACGGCAACTACTCCACCCAAGGAGGGAGTCCTTTGTTCGGGGGAGTAAGGACAACGATCAGCATCGTCTCCAGCGACAAGGGAGCAGAAGAGTGGCTTTCACCTTGCCTGACTACGTGGGTCTCCGGTGCCTTGAGAACTTGGCTCTCAGCATCGACAGTCATCATCATCGCACCAGACAGAACCAGCCAATACTCCATCCCATCGTGTGTGTGAAGTGGAATGGACCTAAACTGCAGATCTCTGGCCCACATCATGAACACCTGGAACTGATTCTCAAGATCACAGGCAAGTTCCCTCATCTCCCAGCTGCCCGCAGTGAATGTATTGTTTGCAGTAGGTTGAAATACGCTTCCCGTTTTCGAGTGTGGCTGAGTAATATCGCGAAGCGCCTCTTTGCGCAGTTCGGAGAATTCTGCTTCACTCAGCAGGCCGGAGGAGACGATTCTTCTGCCGATGGCTTCTGTCAAGAGCGGGCGTTCTAAGACGGATCGCAGAACGCTGTTGCCTAGATCTTTCACATTAACGCCCGTCTCTGACTTCTTCTTCTTCAGAGCACGATGCACATCTTCATCAAGCACAAGATGTTTGTGCGTTCTCGGCTGGTCTGTCTCTCTTTGACTCGAATCCACGATCCTCAAGAACCTCGCTCAATATGCCTTCACTCTTGCCGTTTTGGCCATTTCCTTAGTACTCGCACATTCAGATCTAGCCTAGCTCACTAGTCTCTCCAATACAAGTCATGAGAGTTCGAAACACGCACCTGCGAGATGCCTCACGAGACGGAAATCAGGGACACTTGGCTTCCGCCTGCTGGAACCGGGCCGACACGCGATGTAAAGAGACAGATCTTCGGGAGTGACAACCCATGGAACGCGCGACCGAGCCTCGGTCGGCGAGCGCGTTTCATTACCCTGAGAAGGACAGTACACTTCTAGCATAGAGAGGAGAGAAGCGATGCGAACGATCGCCTGGATTGCCATGGCAACACTCATCGTGTGGATGGCAGTGGATTCTCCCGTCGTATTCGAGGATCCACAGCTAGAGTCTGCGATTCGCTTGTCTCTCGGAGCGAAGACACAACGGCTTACTCGATCGGATCTGCTCGAATTGACGCTGTTGACTGCACAAGGCATGGACATTGTTAATCTAAAGGGGATCGAGCATTGCGCGAACCTTGTGACTCTCGATCTATCGGAGAACCGCATATCCGAGATAGAGGCGCTTGCGAATCTCTCGCATCTTGAGACCCTCATTCTCCGCAGCAATCTGGTGAGCGATGTTCGGCCACTTGCCAAGCTGCATGAGCTTGAGAAGCTCGATCTGGACTTCAACTTCATCAAGGATATCACTGCACTGTCGTCCCTGGTGCACTTGACTTGGTTGGGCTTGTGGAACAGCGGAATCCAGGACATCACAGCACTTGCGCAACTTACTGAACTTGAGCAATTGGGATTGAGTGGCAACCCTATCCAGGACACGACGCCATTGGAAGGCCTCACGAAACTGCGGTGGCTTGGCCTTCCAAATACGGGGATCGCGAACATCGGCTTCGTCTCTAACATGGATCGCTTGATCAAGCTGAGCCTGGGAGGTAACGCCATTTCTGATCTTGCTCCGTTGGCGCATCTCACGCAGCTAGAAAGGCTGGGGCTTGACAGCAACATCATCGAGGATGTCACCCCGCTGGCAGATCTGATATCCCTACAGAGGCTCAGCTTGTGGGGAAACCAGATTCGTGACGTGTCGTCATTGGCCAATCTAGCGAACCTCGTTCAGCTATGGCTTGATCGCAATCCGCTCTCAGACATCCGCATTGTTCAAGAGATGCCGCAGCTGCAGTTCCTTGGCCTCTCGGGCACAGACATCAATAATCTCGACGTCTTGGTCGCCAATCGAGGGTTGGGAGAAGGCGACCAGATCGATCTGAGCAACACACAAGTCATCCTGAACGCAACGCCCGAGATTCAGAGCGATCTTCAGCAACTGCTCGATCGAGGTGTCTTGATCACGCAGGACGGATCGCAGGGATAGGAGCGATCCGCCCTCGACGTCTTCTCATTGCTCGACGTACTGATTGTGGAAGATGAACAGCTGAGCTGAATCAAACTTCGTAAAGATGAGCTTGTAGCAGTTGGTGACGATGTAGAACCAGATCATGATATTGGGCATCGGATCGCTGAAGCTGTGAATATCGTAGTAGTAATCCTTCTCAGCCCACCATTGCTTGCGAAGCTGGTGCTCCCCCTTCCAGTCTTTGAAGCTACCCATATAGCTCTCCAGCAGCCAAACGAAGTCCGCAAACTGTAACTTCGTGCGAGTGCCAATCTTCGTCGGAGGCATCGCAGGGGTAGCCTCACCATTGGCGACGCGGACCCATGCTTCAACCAGATCAGTTCCGCCATAGTAGGCCATGGTGATCGCCGGAGTGGCTCGACAGTTGCCGTCCACCCAGAACGGACGTCCTGTATGCTTGTCTAGGATGAAGTCGAATCCGCAGAGTCCAGAGAAGTTTAGGTGCTTGATAATCTTCGCCGCAGCTTCTTCGGACGCCTTGTCCTCCACGCTCTCTCGGAAGACCGTCGTGCCCCCCGTCCGCGGCATCGTGCGGAGTCCCTGATACAGCACCTCGCCAACAACAGCTCCCTGGTTGCACATGTGAAGGGTACACGTCGTCGGACCTTCGACGAGTTGCTGGATCATGGGAAGGTCGGTTTCAGGCAGCTTGTTGTTGTTCACAACTTCGAAGTACGACTTCTCGAAATGTGCGCGATCATAGATCTTACGGAATCCGGCAGCACCCGAGGTTTTGCGCATCTTGATGACGACAGGCAGATCGACTGTCTTGATTATCTCACGCGCCTCATCAGAAGACTGGGGATAGAGCGTCTTCGGGCTATCAATGCCGATTTCGTGCGCCAACTCCTCCAACTGCTTCTTGTCGTGCATCTGCATCAACACATCTGTGGGATCCATCACGGTCTTGGTTACGGACATGATGCGATCGCGGTAGCGGCTCATGGGGATGATCTCTTCGTAGGAGGGGAAGTAGTAGTCGTAGTTGCCTGTCTCAAGGAGTTCCACGATTCGCTTTGTGTAGTCCGCAGGGTGGTATCGCATGTTGGGGACTCGAATCCGCTTTGATACGTACTTCGAGAATGCAGAGAAGGCCAATCGATGCCCTTCAGCAACATGCACCTCAAACCCCATTTGTCCAAAGCGCCGAATGGCGTGCAATGCAGCCATTTCAAAGAGACCGGTAACCAGAACCTTCATGTGACTCTCCTGTTCATGAAACGGAGAAAGCTCGTTCTCACAGCGTTATTTGATCGTGCGAGCCCCCGTTAGTTTCATCCTGCCCAATAGATGGGGCAAGGATACTAATCCAGGAGGTTTCGGGCAACACTGACCCGTGTCTTGATGAAGGGAGGGGAGCCGACACGAGTGCCGGCTCCCAAGGCTGATCCGTCTACTCAGCCACACGGCGGAGAACTGAACCGATTGCACTGCTCAGCACACCCAGCGATGCGCTGCCATTGACATCGACTTCTATGAATCGTTCCAAGGCGTCGTGAACTCTGCCTGTCCGATTGGATCGCTTGGAACGCTGTGCCTTCTTCGTGTTTATGAAAGCGCTATCATGACACACGTCTCGTGCTTCGTTGGATTGATAGATAGACAGCATGGTCTCTCCTCGTGGAGTTCCTTGATCAGAGCCACCCGAACTTCTCTTCCCACTTCAAGGATTGCGCGGAAGGCTTTCCGTACCGGCGCTCCTCTGTTTTCCATTGGGACCTCCTCGTAGCGGCCAAGCCGCAGCCGCTTCGTCCGCTAATCATCTATGACGCGCGCCGAAGCCTAGGTGTTTGCGAACCAGGCCTATCGAGCACCACTCATATGTAGCCGCAGAGAGGTAACTGGTTCACTAGAAGAAGAGCGACTGATGTTGGGATTGCGAAGTCAGAGTTCCGACTTCTACGTAGCGACCATTGTGAGCCGACCAAATGCCCGACCTGACGATGATTCTTGAACTGGGACTTGTCTCCGATCCCTGTGTGCTCATGCTAGGATGAGCAGGAGAAACGAAACATACCCTTGACTTGGCTCGTGTCAAGTTGCTTGCTCGATCAACTCATCACTCAAGCCAACTGCGAGGCACCGACTCATGACTCAGAGAGTTTCGCTTGGACGCGCTGCGCCCAGGCGACACTCTCTTCATCAGATGCACAGACAAGTTCAATGTCTGAAGCGCTGGTGACACCCAGCCCAAGCTCTGCGGCACGCTGGATCTGGTCCTGACAGAAGATAGATCCTGTCATCACCTCGGGTGTCGTTTCATACGTGCGCAAGATCGCCACTCCGACGGCATCGATGGCGACCCGGTCCGTCGATGCGAGCATGACGCCGGGATGCACAACCGTTCCCTTGGATGGGCCTGCGGTAGTAAACGCTGAGAGGGCATCTAGAATGATCAAGTCTACAGAGAACGCTTGGTTGATCTCGGCAATCATCAAACGTTGATGAGGTGAGGCATGAAGCTCCTTCATGAATGGGTAGCTGTCAAACGGCGAATGATGCGCAACCACCCCAACGGCGTTCTTCAGACTCATCGTGAAGTGACCGCCAAACGCGTGCGTCTTGAGACAGCAGGTCATGACGATGGACTCTGCCTCAAGAAACAAGCGTGGGATCTCGATGTCACGTTGCCAATGACTGCCCTCCAGTGGCACGGAAACCCAGTCTTCGGGAGCTAGGTCATCGAGCACCACGTACTCAACGCCCAATGCATCAAACAGGGGGCGCACGCCCTTCTCATCAGCCACCTGATTGCTGTCTCGAGAGCCGCCGCTGCGCTCTGCGACGGTCACACTGCACGCGCCGCTCTCCTGAAGGAGACGAATGACGGCAGTTGTAGTGTCATTGTGTGTAGAGGCCGGAAACGGATCCGATGAGTTGAAGTTTGGCTTGAGAACGACGTTCTTGGCAGCCAGATCGGGACACTCGTCGCCCAGCAATCCCACGGCAGCTCGTATTCCGGCTTCTCGATCCTCGCTTCTGACAATGGATACCTTGACGGCCATCAACCGATCACTCCTCTGAGCACTGGCAAGCATCTAGTCGGACGCGGAGGCGTCAGGATTGTCATCCCCAGACGATGGATTCAGCAAGTTCTCTAGCAGATCGGGCAACAGATCCGACAATCCAGCCTCATCCGAACCCTCAGTATCCCCAACGTCGGGGCTTCCTGTCAGATCCTGGACCAACGGAAAATCCTGAAACAGACGCCCGGCTGCATCTTCAATCACTTCACGAGCTGCAGCCTCGGTCTGTTGCTGGATCTGCTCGAATGACGGGTCCAGCGGAATTCCACCAATCCCACCGAGCCTGTCCACACGGCCGCCCAGTTCCTCAATCACGCGATCCAACTCTCTCCGACCAGCCATCATCAATCCTTCGCGCGCAATCTGTAGTAGCGGAGCTTCCCACTGCAGTTCTGGGGCATCGGAAGTTCCTCCGATCAGCGCGCCGAACACAATGGGAACATCCGCTGCATAGCGGTTGATCCCTTCTACCACATGTTCAGATGTCTCGTAGGGCAGCCCAAACAGTGCCTGGTCCGATGATGCCTGCAGCTCCAAGTCTTCAAGCAGGAAGGATGTTTCTCCTTCAGCCGATTCTCCGTCGAAGCGAAGGAATCCCGAGACCGAGGCCCATCCTGACTCAATTCTCACGGGTAGTGTAGTTGCATAGACACGCGCCAAACGTGGAAGATCGATGCGTCGAAGCGCAAACTCAACCTGAGTCACAACACCGCGCTCAGAGGGCGCAAACGTTGCCGACAGCCGGAAGCCTGAGTCAGGATCATCGCCCCATTGCCCCCGCAGAGACAGCTGAATTGGCTCCGTACGCAATGCGGCCGGGAATGCCCAATGGGATATCTCAACCTCAAGCATGGTCATCGGCGGCAGCGGACCGTCGGTATTCGAGGCCGTCTCATCATCAAGCGTGACAAGGATTCGTCCGATTTCCAACCGCTCAATGGAGAACGGAGGTCGATAATCTGGGAACGTGCGCCCACCACCGTAGGCAGCATAGGGATCCTCTCTGGGCGCCAGCGGCTCCCATTGCCCGAGGTAATCCACGAGATGGCGCAGCAATCCAAGCCAGTCCACGGAGCCCGCATATTGAGCGGCCCATTCCAAGTAGCCTTTTGCATTCCACCCTGAGGACGGATTGTCGAGATTGAGCGTACCGTCCGCTTCGCGTTTGACGTGCAATTCGGCATCCGCGATCACAACCGAGTTTAGGACAAGCCTGTCTGCGACGAGAGGCATCAATCCAACATCCACCTTCAACTCTGGAACGGCAATGAGATTCTCATCCGGCGCATCGGGATCCTGAATCGTGAAGTCAGACAGAGTCAATCCACCGGTCAGCAGATTAAATGAAGAGTCGGACACAGCCACGTCTGTCCCCACCACCCACGACACGGTCGAGGTGGCTGCCGTCCCTGCGAAAAAGGGGATGACGATCGCTGCCACTAGATAGGCAACAGCATAGAGAATGGGCAGACCAATGAGCATTTCGCGACGAATGACACGGAAGATCCCTCTAGGTGGAGGCGCGCTCTCATACTTGGTCGTACCTCCAGCAAGGACTCGTTGAGCCAGGCCTGTCCCTTTTCTCCCCTTCAGCCATCGGGAAACGCGCCAGCTAGACACCCGCGTAGCAAACGATGCACGGTATCGACGCACAAGCCACCTGATGAGCAAGAGGATGGGAATGGCCAACACCAACGCTACTACGAGACTGCCGAGTAGCAGGTATCGCGAGTATCCCATCGGAGCAACAACCGGCAGATGGAACAGCCATCGCCAGAATGCATCTGCTCCACGCTGCGTGTCCAGCAACCATTTCCCGATAGCATAGGATGCCGGGGCAAGCGCCAGAGAAACAAGCTTGAAGAGGCCAAGGGAGATCAGAAACGCCCGGAAGGAGCAACGAAACAACAGCGCAAGTGTTGCCGGAATAAGGACATGCAATCCCATCGGCGGGAGCCCGGCAAAGATACCCAACGTGAATGCAAAGGCAATCTGGTTCGGCGATAGATTCGACTTCAGAATCGAGAGGATCTTCTTGATCCAGGCAAACGGTACTGGCAGGAGCATGAGCCTTGAACCCCCTT
>SPBW01000232.1 GCA_004525685.1 Candidatus Atribacteria bacterium | reverse complement strand
CCCTCCGCCTGAACTTGGACGCGAAAATCTGCAAAATCGATGGCGTATCCGACTGCAGCGATCGTCCCGTCACGTGCTTCGACGAGGCATGTATCTGTCTCCAAGTTGAGTCCAGGTGCCTGCATTCGCGCAGCAAATCCCTCAACTTCAACAGTTTCCCTCCCGTGAGAATGCATCGTGTAGGCATTGATCATCGTCGCTATCAAGGCAGCATCCTCCAACCTCCAGGGTCTCTCCACATAGCCGCCCGGCAGTTGCCGCATGACTTCCTCCTTCAACAATGACCGCCTGCACTCTGCGATCACTGGGTTAGTCACTCGGAACGGACTTCTGGTTCAATGGCAACCAGTGACCGCTACGCGCATCCTTTTCACAGGGGGCTACCCTCTCATGCCTCATCCCGCCCCCGTGACAGGACTCGTCGCCGACACGGAAAGACCCGACATGCTGCACGCGTGGATCGCCGTCTATTTTGCTGATCTGGGATGGATGGAACTGGAAAGCTCCAGCTGGATGCCGGGGCCTCTGTCTGGCAAAGTGCCTTCTACGATTCTCACACCACAGCACATCACGATCTACAGCGGTGACTCCAGAGGGGTCACCAATGCGCCTTTCAGTGAACAGAGCGAGTGCGCGATTGACATTCTTCAAACGCCACGTGAACTCCAATTCGTCGACACCGAGATCAATCCCGGAGATGCCGTCACTTGGGCAGTGACACTCAGATCTCCGTCATACTACGAAGTCTACGAATGGGAATACGGTTACCGTGATCTGCCGCTGTCACTATCCCTCGATGGGATCCCCTCAGGCTGGCATGTGAGCGTCAGCGCCGACGAGTTCTTGCTTCGAAAGCAGGACGTCGGAGCGTCTCCCAGCCGCAGCTTCTTGATGACCATCATCCCGCCTGACGACGTGGAGATTGGCACTCAAGGCGTCATCACGCTTACGGCCCGGGACGCAGGGAAGCTCGGCCAACCTGTTGTGGGAGTACTCACCGCTGCTGTCACAATCAAGGCTCCGTGAGGGAATCACCAGAGAGAGGCCGACCAACTGGGCTGGCATGAGGGGCTACGGTCGTCGGTAGCCGATGTGGTACGGTGACGCGTTCCAACCACAAAGAAGTCCAGAGCGCGCATCCCTCTGCACACATCAGATTCAAGATGTGTTTGGCGCGACCCTATTCCTCGCCGATGCTGCCGACGCGGCCGCTACCGCTCGTATGTGTACTGACCCGAGGAGTGCCCTTGTAGAGGACACTCCCCGAACCACTGATAGAGGTCTCAAGAGACTCCATGACATTCACCCTGATCTTGCCGGAACCGCTGATTCGAGCCTTGCAGTGGGTCGTCTCGAATTCCTCGAGCGAGAGTGCTCCTGATCCGGAGATTCGAATTTCAGCATCTCGCGCGGATCCTGCAGCCTTGACGCTTCCGGCGCCGCTGATCGTGGAGCTGAAGGTCTCTGCGACAACATCATCTACAGCAACCTTGCCAGAACCGCTGCACTTGATCTGAATCTCACCGGCATGGAGCCGATCGGATGACACCTTGCCACTGCCGCTAATGTTCACGAGAACGCTCTTCGCGTCGATGCCACGGGAGGAAACTCGTCCTGAGCCCGAAACGCCGATGCGGAGATCTTGAACCTGCAATTCCCCCATGTCGAAATCTCCAGCACCGCTAATCCTCAACTCTTCGATGACGTCTGCGGTGATCGTGTACTCGATGTCTCCTCGATTGACCATCGGCCAGGAGAGGAACGGAAAGCCTCCCTTCTTGAGTCCCAAGGTTAGCGCGCCGTTCTTGACGTCCGTTTCAATACGATCCATCCAACGCTTGGGGGCGCGAACTTTCAAGGACTCTCTTCCCGTCTGCTGCAAGCGAACTCGACCGCATCCGCGAAGGATGATGCTGTTGAATGCCCTCACTGCTCTCTCTTGCGTCACATAGGAACTGGAACTCTCTGTGGCAATGCTCATGTCGTCTCCTTTCAATGCGGGCCCGTTGACCTCATTGTATAACAGTGTTATGTTACATTACCAGATCAATCCCCGGGTGTCAACCGGGCGCCCGACGGGCACCTACTTGATAGGGAGATTCGAGGAGTTCGGTCTCAAAGCTTGGTTGTGCTCTCCTACACCAGGACCTTCCAAAGGCCACTCTAATACGTTGTTAGAAGACGAGCCTTGATCCCGTTCTTAATTCTGCGAGGATGGCGAAATCTCGACTAGAAGAAGACCATGCGGTACGGGCGCTCATGTCGAAATGCAAGTCGGCGAGCGATCTTCATTGAGCCCACGTTCTCTGTCCTGCAGCTCCACGTAAGGTTGTGCCCACGCCGACGTGCCTCCTCAGCGAAGAGTGCTGCCGCGATGGATGCCAGACCCTGACCACGGTACGGCTCGGCTGTACCAGCAATCACTTCGACGTGCCCCCTAGCGACGTATCCGGCGTAGACTTCGCAGACGACATCCTCCCTGTCCAGCAAGCAGATGCCATATCCGAAGTCGAAGTATGTGTTGAGCTTGTCGCCGTAGAGCTTGGGAAGCGTACATCCAGCGTACTCACAGCGCTCAAGCAGCTCCTGGTCTAGCATGCGCGCCTCAAGATGGGAGGGCAGCTGCTGCCGTAGTGCTTGGAGAGCCTCGCTCTCAAGGTCGCAATCGCTGAAATGTACTCGCTCGATGACACGGCCACACGCCAGAATGCCTTCTGGAACACCTGAATCGATGAGGAATGACGGACCAAGCTGGCTGGCAAGAGACAGCGACTCTTGCAGGAAGGCCTCAGAGCACTCAACGCTGGCAAACGTCTCACCGCCGTGCGCACGGACAACAATCTGCGTAGGTTTCACTATTTGATCTACGTACGCAACGCCCGGGCAACGTCCTGACAGAAGTGACAAAAGTACGGGAGCATCGGGTGTATGTTGATCGAAGAGCGGGCCCCATTCAGACTTGAGTTCAGTGGTCGAGAGCATTCACAAACTCCTCCGCTCGACGAGCATCAATCGGCTCATGAGACTTCGCAATTCTGCTCGCCACGTGTGTGTCCATCAAGCCTGCGCCTTCACTGGGTTCACGCAAGCACAACGCTTTGCCCGAATCCGTGGGAACTGGCAGCGCGGAGTACTGCGTATCT
>SPBW01000118.1 GCA_004525685.1 Candidatus Atribacteria bacterium | reverse complement strand
GTGTACTCGATCCCCCAGCGACCTCGAAATCCCGATGTCCCGAATTCAATGCGAAACGTGGCGTCACCATCGTTGTTGCGCACAGCCTATCCCTTCTCTTTGGGTTTCTTCTTGCGTCGGCGTCGAGGAATCCGAACCTCTTCTTTGGTTCGAACATTCGACTTCATGTTGATGCGATCCACGTTGTCTGGCAGAACCAGGTCGTCTTGCCGCAGAACCTCAGCAAGAATGTCGTAGGGGAGCGACGTCTCGGCCCAGATCGAATCGATGTTGATAACGCCATTCTTGACAGGAAGGCGCGAGATTGCCTTCTCGATAGCCAACTTGTAGCCGACTTTCATGTTCTTATCAATCGTGTCGGGCGATTTCACTTGCGCGTCGTGTTCGTTCACCATGCTCCCGTACCCTAACTATCCCAGTGGGGCTGATCGCTTTGTCATCCATGCGGCAGCCGTCTCTTGCAGATTCCGATGATAACACAGTGCTCTTGAGACTGTAAAGATGGCCCATGCGGCGTAGGTGTAGGTGTCAGAAGGCGCTTCTTTTGTGCTCCACAGCGAATCGGCTACAATGCCGTCAGATTTGAGGGGGAGAAGAGTGAAGAAGTCACTAAGCTGGCGTTTCTTTCGTTTGGCTCTTCTTGTTCTCGTGTTGCCGAGCCTGGCAACAGCTGCGAGCATCCTTGATCATCGTGTGGATCCATCTCTTCGCATGCTCATGCAAGACGCCTTGGCAGTTCAAGCGCCCGAATCGTTGATCCAGGGAGCGCTCGATGGGATGGCCCCGGCCTCCTCATGGTCACCCCAGGTTCCACAACCCCGACTAAAGTTGCTGATCAAGCTCAGTCGACCCTTTCAAGGCACAACCTTTCATGATCTGCCGGTGCTCCTTTCGACGGGCAGCATCTTGGCGATGTCTGCCACCATTGAGCAGATTCTGATCCTGTTGGAGGATCAGGACATCGTCTACATCGAGCCCGCACGGCGCACGGCTCCGACCGTGGATGTGAGCGTTCCCATCATCGGCGCGGATGCCGTGCATAACTTGTCCCCAAGCAACACAGGGCAGGGCGTGATCATCGGCGCCATCGACACCGGGATTGACTACATGCACTTAGATTTTCGAACGGATTCCGATCAAGATGGCTTTGAGGAATCGTCACGCATCTTAGGCCTGCTCGATCAATCCTACGGCTTCTTTGGTATTGAATACACGCAGCAGGACATTGAAACCGATTTAGCCAACGGGCATGGCCCCAATACCGGCATTGTGAGGCAGAAGGATACGGATGGGCACGGGACCCATGTGATGGGGATTGCCGCAGGCGATGGCTCGTCGTCGTCCTCTGGATTTGTCGGCGTTGCTCCAGATGCGTGGATCGTCATGGTCAAGACCACGTTCTTCACGTCTGACATCCTTGCAGGCATCGAATACATCTTCGATTTGGCTGACGATCTGGGATTGCCCGCTGTGGTCAACCTCAGCTTGGGCGGCCACGAAGGCCCACACGATGGCACCAGCCTATTCGAGCAGGGTATCGATGAGCTTGTCAGCGGCCCAGGACGCGTCGTCATCGTTTCTGCTGGCAACGAAGGTGATTCAAGCATTCATGCCTCTTCAACCTTGCTTGGGAATAGCTCGACATTCGGTATCGATCCCGACGGTTGGGAAGTGGAACTTGATCTGTGGTACCCAGGGGCATCGGTGTTCACGGTATCTCTTTACCCTCCCTCGGGCCCTGCTATTGTGGCACCGCCTGGCATCGACTCAGGCCCCGTCCTGACGCCGTTTGGATCTGCTCGCATCGACAATGCGTCCCAAGGGGTCAATCCCAATAACCTTGACCACGAGGTCTCGATACGTCTGACGAATCTGTCTGGATCCAATCCGTGGCAGGTTTCGGTTGCCGATACGACAAGCAGCGGAGGACGCTACGATGCCTGGGTTATCAGCGGCTCAGCCACCATCATCGGCGGCGATTCGACGTCAACCATCGATGAGCCGGGCAATGCCCAAGGCGTCATCACAGTCGGCTCCTTCAACTCGAAGGCGTTCTGGCCGTCACTTTCAGGCGATCAGAACTACCTGTCGACGTATCCACTGAATGTGCTCTCGTCGTTCTCAAGCCGTGGTCCGACCCGAGACGGACGCACCAAGCCCGACATCTGTGCTCCTGGAGCCTGGATCGGCGCGGCGCTTTCAGCCGATGCTATGTGGCAAGGGTACTTGGTGAACCCTGATGGCGTTCATACGATGGAGTTGGGAACGAGCATGGCTGCACCTCACGTATCCGGTGCCGTCGCATTGCTGTTGTCGATCAACCCGCAACTGACGGCGCAGGATGTGCGAACGCTTCTGCGCGAGAATGCCACTCAAGACGGATTCACTGGCAGCACGCCCAATACACGATGGGGGTGGGGAAAACTGAATGCATTCGCAGCCGTAGCAGATGTCGAGCAACCCGAGCCCCCGATCGATCCGACACCTGGAGATGACGAGATCCCCGTGATGTCACTCAAGGAGAATCCTGTCAGTGCAATGGCTCGCTTTGCCATTTCGCTGCCATCGGGGACGACGAGCGCACAATTGCGGATTTATTCCGCCAGTGGCGTGCTCGTCTATGACGCAAGCCTGCATCCCTCGACAGACCGTATCGAATGGCCGCTCATCACCAATCGCGGCGCGTCCGTAGCCTCAGGACTCTACTTGGCCGTACTCATCACCAATCGCGGAATATCGCAGATCGTCAAGCTGGTGATCGCACGATGAGACGACAATCGGCGTTGATTCTGGCACTGCTCCTAAGCATCGCAAGCACAGCAGCCTGCCGGGGCATGGGGTTCACTGGCGACGCATTTGGACTGGGCGCATCGGCGCGCGGACTGGGACTCGGCGGTGCGTTCAGCGCACTCGTAGACGACGAAACGGCTGCACTTCACAATCCCGCTGCGCTGGGGAACCTGACTTCAACGGGCATCTCGTCGATGGTCGCACGCCAGTTCGGAGGAACTACGGTTGGCTCAGTGAGCTTGGCCATGCCATGGATAGGCATCAATGTGTCTTTTCTTGACTCCGGCTTGATCTCCTCTCCACAGGGGGCCTTCCGCTACGCGACGCAAGCCATCGCAGTCTCCGGAGGCATTCCGATCGGACTGGTGGGGATTGGTTGCCGATGGCGATATGTCAATGTGTCATCGCCATCATCTGGCAGCGGATGGACGATCGACCCGGCACTGCTGATCGATGCAGGGAGCCTTCGAGTGGCGGCATTGTTTGAATCCGCCTTCTCATCACCGATGCTCTATGTATCAGGAGTCGAGGAGGCCTTCGAGCCCTCTCTGCGGCTAGGTATCGCCGCGACACTGTCGCCTTCGCCTGATGTCTGGTGGAATGCATCGTTTGAGGCGTCCGGCTTGTTCTCATCCAAAGCGAGCTACAGCGCTGGTCTAGAGGCATGGATCGGCGGATTGGGAGCCCGTGTGGGCTACGACGGAACAGGCCCGACGTTTGGCCTGACCATTCGGATCACAGGAGTGCAGCTGGATTGGGCCTATGCCATGCGCTCTGACCTTGGTAACAGTCATCGTGTATCACTGACATTCCGAATCCAACGAGGAGCATCATGATCAAACGAGTTCTTCTCCTATTCCTTCTTCTGACCAGCGTTTGCTTCATTCCGGCGCTTCCCCAAACTGAGCTTTCCAGCGATGAGTCGGAGGTTCTCGAATCCGATGCTGCAGAAGTCACGCTCGAACCTGACGTAGATGCCGTAGCGCCTGATGCAGCCGACGCCTCCCCTCCGGCTATCTTGAGTGACACGGAAAGCGAGAGCCAATTTGATGTCAAATTGGATGGCCGGAAAAGTTGGACGATCAGCTACGGCATGGGCAATCCCGTTGGATTGGCAACATCCGGCCTCACGCCGGGACAGTTGACCCTCGATCAAACCCTGTCTGTAGACATCGTAGGCGAAGCGCTTTCAGTCCTAACCATCGAAGCGCACTACAACGACCAACTCCCAGAGACGATGCAATCGTTGACACTGACCCTCGATACAGAGCGATTGGATGGCGTCCTCGGCGACTTCACCTTCGGAAGCGTGGCAGATTTCACGGCCTACAGCAAGAAGATGAAGGGGCTGAAGCTTGAGTATCTGATCGGTGACGCCGTGCTCACAGCCGTCGTGTCAAAGACCGAAGGCGTCTCCGAGACTGCAGTATTCAGAGGGCAGACGGCACACACTGCGGTCGAGTTCTCGCAAGTGCTAAGTAGCGACTCCAACAAGCCAGCACCGTATCGCCGCAATCTAACGGGCTTGGCTGCCTACACACTCGAAACGCTCTATACAGAGGAATTCTCGTCCATACACTTCGAATTCGCTGCCTCTCCCAGTTTGCGAAACGCATTCAACGTACACGAGATCGGCTTCCTCTATAACGCTGTCCTTTTGGAACCCGAGCTAGAGCTGAAAGCTCAAAACTACACAGTGCTGGATGCAGACGAGCAAGTGCTACTCCTGCAACGAGATCCGCTACTTGTCGTGCGAGATCAACTAAGAAAACTCATCGACGTCTACAATGCGGAGATCTTGCCTGAAGGTGGCACGAGGAAGTCGTATCCGTTTACAGCGGGCACAGACTATGAACTCGCGTTTCTGGCGGCAGTTGCCCCATTCGGCCGACTCATTGTTGACGACATCGCATACCCGATCACGTCGGCACAGACACGACGGTTCTATTCTCTGGGCCATACAGATGTCCGCGGTAACTCCGTGCTCATAGAAGTAAGTACAGATGGCGAGATCTTCGAGCCAGTGAACGGCTTCCGGTCAACTGATTTCAGTTTTGTCGTTCATCCAGAAGCTGGTGTGCTTGAGTGCGATTTCCCGTCGTCGTTCTATACGCCGTCGAGCGTCATGCGGGTAGAAGCAGATTACGTCGTCTCAGACGGCGCATTCATGCTCGGCTTGTCCATGATTCCGGGATCTGAGCGCGTCACGCTCAATTCTGTGCTGCAGAAGCGAGACATCGACTACATGATCGACTATGAAGTTGGCATGCTGTTCATGCTGGCAGAGCTGGAAGACACAGACGTGTTGCAGGTCGACTATGAACTCTATGCCGGCGGGTTCGGCGCCTCGTCGGATTATGCCAGCTACTTCTATGGCCTCACTCTAGATCTGCCCGTGTCGGATCAGCTCACATTGCATGCAAGTCTTCTTCAGCTTGCTGATGTTGCAGGATCGTCGGCCGATTCAGACCGCGCTCGCACGATGCCCAATCGCCACACCATCGCTGGCGTACAAGCCGACGTCTCGTTGAATGACTTCAATGCCGCGGTCCTTGTTGGGTACAACGAGGACCGCTTCCCGTTTGACGACAACGCCCGAACACCGGGGCGTAATCAGGTGAGCGGCATTGCTGCAGGTGAGGGATACGTGTTGTTCGGGCATCGCGGCGGCGTAACCGTCAATGATGGTGGCAACTGGCAAACCTACGGCGTTGAGTCAGGTCTCTCAAGCCAACGTGTCCAGGCCGTCGCAGTAGGTGACGGCGTCGTCTATCTCGGAACCGATATGGGTTTGACTATGGTGTTCTTGGATGGCACGTCGCCATTCGATAGAGCAGCGAACTGGGTACGTTACTTCGAGGATGATGGCCTGCCCGATGCGTCTGTCACAGCACTCGCTGTGTCTGACGATACGGCGTGGATTGGCACACGCGGCGGACTCGTGTCCATGCCCGTAGAGGGCGGCGATCCCTACGAGAACTGGACCTTGTATGAAGACGGCGGCTTCGCGACGTTGCCAGCGATCACATCCTTGGCTGCTACGCAAGACACTCTGTACATCGGCACCGAAGACGGTGTCTATGCCTACGCTGTCGAAGCTCGACAGCTCGACCTGATTGTGGGAACCGACGGCGTCGCCGTGCATGCGCTCGGTTTGGCTGATGAGACCCTTTATGTTGCCTCCAACCGTGGATTGCGCGGATTCCGCGACGGAAGAGGAATGGGCTGGCTCGTGTTGGGAGACCCCGTCTATTCGGTTGCGTATGCCCATGACACGCTCTACTACGGAACGGGCTCGGGCCTCGTGGCCCTAGCCGACGGCGGAACCACCTCATTCCTGCCAGGCTGGACAATCACGTCTCTGGGGCTCTCCGACGATGGGCTCTGGATCGGAGTTGGCGCACTTGAGACTAACGAGATGAACGTGTGGTTGCTTGCCGACGGGCTGCACCCTTTCGCCGAATCCACGACGAGTATTCCGAGCATCGACACCTATGTGTTCCTGGACAGCCTTGCATCAGAACACACCGTCACCGGCTGGGTGACGCGGGCAAGCTTCCAGCAGAATGCTGACGGCTACTCACTAAGCGGAGTCGTCGAATCGCACTCACCCACGTTCCGTGCTATCGGCAGCTCGCGTCGCGCCGAGAACATGGGCTGGACGCTGTCAGGCGACATCTCACTCAGTCGCGAAGCGAACCTGACACTTGATCATGAGTATCGCATGATCGATCAGTCGACAGACTTTCCTGAGGACCGAATGTCCAATGGACTGACATTGAACTGGAGCTTCAGCAAGGGTCCAGACTTCACTGCGTCCATCCGACAGATCGAGGCCAATGAGACCGATTACTTGGGCTCAGAATCG
>SPBW01000235.1 GCA_004525685.1 Candidatus Atribacteria bacterium | reverse complement strand
GGTTGCCGACTGATCCGAAATATCAGTGGATCGCCGTCAGGGTCGGTGAACGACAGACACCCCGCCTCGTACCACGACGGCTCAAGGGCATAAATCATTGGCTCGCCGAAGCGAAAGGGGATGATGCGGGTCTGGAAGGGTTCTCCTAGGGGGAACTTATTGGTAAGGATCACGCTTAGGGTTCCTGGTCCGCTCTCATACCTATTGGGATCCGTGACACTGAAAGAGAATGAGAGCTTCCTGCCTGGTTCGAACGCACTCACTGGACCAGCCACTGTTGCGTCGGAGGTCATGCTAAGGATGGTTCCTGTAGCTTGTTCGCCGATAATCCCACGAAACGGCAGCTTCTCCGCAAGAGAGATCGACACACCGGTGATCAGTTCATTACCTCTAGCTCGATCTGTGGCTGTGCTTTGCACGAAGAACTCATACTCTGATGCGTTGTCGCAGGCATTCAGATCTGTGGCTCTCAGACTCAGGTTCTTAAGATTCAACCGCCATTCGGTCGGCTCATTTGGCGGCAATGGATTCCAGACAGCGGGATGTCCGCTGACTGTCGTGTCGAGCGCAACAGGAGGCGTCGATGTCATCACTGTTACCGTCGCCACATTGGACCAGTCGTTCTCCCCCCTGTTTCCCGGAGCATCACTCACGCGATAGGTGAAGGTGTCTTCACCTCCATGGCCTTCATTGGATGTGTAGTCGACCACCAGACCCTGATTGTCATCTACTGTGACCTCTGCACTCCCGCGAGAAGGCTCATGAACGATCTGGATGGAGAGCATCTCATCGCCATCAGGATCGCTGTCATTGGACAACACGTTACAAGTGACCGACTTGCTTTCTCCAGCTGCATTCGTCTGCAGGGTGAATTCGTCGTTCTGAGCTAATGGAAGAGTGTTACCTACTTTTAGGTCTTGAGTAACAGTCATAGCAGATATTGTGTCGCATGCAGTGATCTGGAGTCGATGCTGGTTCTTGGGGGCCGGTTCAGACAGAATATAGTCAAACTCGATTCGGATCTCGCCGATGCCAGCACTGATCAGTCGTTCATTCCCGCCTCTCCACTCCACTGTGCCATCCGACGAGAACTGAAGCTCAACTTGAACCTCGCGCTGTTCCGGGTCGGTCGCTACGATTTCCACGTGAGAGGAAGAGAAGTTCGTGGGCGTGACTATGATCTCGACAGTCGGAGCCTGACCGCCCTCACAGGGGCAAGTTCCATTGCACTGCTGGCAGAAAACGTTGTGCTTCGTAAGCCAAGAGCTGGGTATAAGAAACTCACCTAATTCCCCGGACTCACGTTAAAACAGTGGGACTGAAACCATTACGGGGTATTGAACGCAGGCTTTGGCGAGATTGCCATCCTGGCTGAACGATACTGGTTGGGCGAGAAGGAATGAACTATTTGGGATTACCTGGAATGACTCGAAGTCCCCAAGATGGAAACACCAAGGGAAGGATCCACAGGACATCTCGCAGCAGAACCAGGAATAATCCCATGCTACGGAGAGCCCCCCTCCTTTTTCGCGGCATTCAGCGCACGATGTTGCTGCACAGCAGCCTAGCCCAATCACCAAAACGAGGAAAGGCACGAGTCTCGCAACTTGCAGGGGCCTATTCATGAGATCGCATGTAGATTCGTGTCTTGGTTGCCGCAGCCTCAGATGCATAGATGAGTTGCCATGCGTCCGCCTCATTCATGAGACAGGAGCCTCGTAGCTGATCCTGAGGGATGTAGCAGGTTGACCTGACCTTCCCGGCGTGAATGGTCAAGATTTCGATTCGAAGATCTGGGAGTGCCAGTATGATTTGCGAATCTTCGGAATCTGGTTGTATTGCTCCTACAATCGATGTTCCTGATCCGGGGAGTTCCCACAATATCTGCGTGTCAAGCTTCCGCCACGCGACATCATCGCTGGCAATCAGAACGACCTCTTCATTTGAGGCCCAAGGCAGAACGCCTTCCTCTGGTGTTTGGTCAAGGCGACGTGTGGCCAAAATCTCTGCATGCCCGTCGCCGTCCATGTCTATGTTGCTCATTGATATGGGCGAGACTGCGGATTCCTCTGAAGAGAAGAGAAAGAAGGCCGATTCATCATCCAGAGTATAAGCCCTCTCGCTGTGGAGGATCATCAGTGCTCGTTGAATCTTCGAGCTGCTTGTGGGGACAAACCCAGCAACTGCAATGTCTATGACCCCGTCCTCCGAAAGATTACACGACATCAGCGACATCGGCGCCATAGGCAGAGCATCCTCTAAAAAGGATTCAATGTGCAGAGCGCGGGTCGACGACGCATCTAGTCTGAGAATCTCACCAGTCGACATCGATGGTAGGAGCAGTGAGCTTCCCGCATCAACTGATAAACTCAGAATACAGGCTTGTGTCTCTGCCAACGGGCCGCTCACAAATGACTCTGAAGACAACCCAAACGTGCTTGTGCCCCCCCCCCACCATACGTTTGCAGTGGTAGAGATCTGGGATAGACTGGTTGACTCAGTCTGGCAGAAAGCTATGACGTCAAGATGACCGTCCCCGTCAAGGTCGACGATTGTAGGGCTACAGACATACCCGAGCAAGCCAAAAGGATAGTCGTAGACACTGCCATCCCCGCTGACTCTTCCCAATTCAACTAGAGCTAGATCCTGAGAAGCATCGCGGAAAATCACAGACAGGCAGCTTTCCCATCCTTCGAAGCCGTGAGTGATGAGGGATGTCACAACTAGATCCTGATATCCGTTCTCGTCGATGTCGCCACAGCTAATGAATATCGGCTCTCCAATGTCCCACTCACCCAACGGTTGAGATACCATCTCTGAGGAGCACCAGTCGGTGTACGTAGTGTGAGAGCATGCAGCGAAGGAAAATGTGGACACCAACATGAGACTCATGTAGATGGCCAGAGTACGTGCGAGAGACGCGATCTCCCCCTGTGCGCTTAGCCCATTCTGTCTATCACGATAAGTGCGCTCCTGGGCTGCTGCCTTCGGATTCCCGTCCGGTGTGCTGAGAATCAAGCTTCTTGTCTCTTCCTTCATGTGTGCCTCCAGGCGAGTAAGTCAACAATATCACAGGAATGTCTTCTACGCAAATATCATGGAAGAGGCGTCTTCAAGCCCGGTTGAGAG
>SPBW01000007.1 GCA_004525685.1 Candidatus Atribacteria bacterium | reverse complement strand
GTCTTCCAGATCCAACGCGTCAATCCAGGTGTGCAGATCCTCGCTGGACAGTGCTTGACCACGCGTCAGTGTCTTGAGCAGGTCGTAGGGATTGTCCACGCCTTCGGCGCGCAGGATGGTTTGGATGGCTTCGGCGAGCACTTCGGGATGTGCGTCGACTTCTTGCAAGGCAGCCGCTCGATCGATGTCGATGCGACCAAGGCCACCCATCGTCTGCTGAAGCGCCAGATAGGAGTGAGCAAGGGCAACGCCAACATTGCGCTGCACTGTCGAGCCGGACAGGTCTCGCTGCATGCGCGATTGCGTCAGCTTATCGCCAAGTGCATGCAATAGCGCATTGGCAATCGCGATGTTGCCTTCGCTGTTCTCGAAGCGAATGGGATTGACTTTGTGAGGCATGGTCGACGAGCCGACTTCGTCGGCTACCGTCTTCTGGACGATCTCTCCACGCGAGATGTACTGCCACAGATCCAAATCCAGATCCAGCACGATGTTGTTGATGCGGGCGGTGATGCCGAGATACTCAGCCATCGCATCATTGCCTTCGATCTGCGTGGTGCATGAACTCCACTCTAGGCCCATGCCCTCAACGAGCGTCTTCGATAGCGCGGGCCAGTCAGCATCTGGGGCGGCAGTGGTCAGAGCAGCATAGGTCCCCGTCGCACCATTCAGCTTGCCGCGGAATCGATGGGCTTCCAGCTGCTTGGCTTGGCGCAGCAGGCGTGACACGAACACGGCGATTTCCTTGCCTGCCGTCGTCGGGCTGGCAGGCTGTCCGTGCGTGCGCGCTGGGAATGGAGCATCGCTCCAGGCACCAGCAAGAGCGGCCAGCACACCGAGCAGCTCTCGCACCTGCGGCAATTGATGCTCATCGCGATAGCGCTTGAGGATTTTGGCAGTTGCAAGGTTGTTGATGTCGGCTGACGTCAGGCCGAAGTGGATCATCTCGGGACGTGCCAGCGCCAGTCTCTCTCGCAAGAACAGCTCGCAGGCCTTCACGTCGTGGTTGGTCGTCGACTCAATCGCCTTCACTTGATCGAAGTCGCTCTCGCTGAATGACTCGAGAGCCGTGTCGATACGAGCGATCTCGTCGTGAGACAGTCGAGAGAACACGCCCGTGCCGTCGAGAGCCTGAAGGTAGAGAAGTTCGACCACACATCGCTCGCGCGCCAAGGCGAATTCGGAGAAGCAATCGCCTAGCGGAGCCAATGTCGCAGCATACCGGCCATCCAGCGGTGAGATCTCTCTGAACATCACAAAGCCCTCCCCAATCCTAGCGCGGCAAAAACCCATGTAGCATAGCAGATGTTGCGATCAGATACTCCAGCTGTTCAGGGAGTCGCGCTCGCCGCTACCGAATTGCAGGATGTCGTGCACCTTGCCTTCACGAATCGACAGCCCTGATACGAGCTCTAACTCAGCCTTCTCGTGCAGTTCGGCGATTGTCGCGCACCCGCACGAGGCCATCGCTGCCGTGATCTTGCTCAGGAATTGCGGCAGGTTGTCACGCAGCTTGCCTGCATACTCAACGAATCCTTCCACACCTTCGAGGAATGATGCGTGGCGATAGCGCGCCGGACTCCATTCGCGGGCGCGAGCTGAGCCTTCACCCCAATAGGGCTTCATCGTGCGGCCATTAATCTGAAGTTTGGCAGTGGGCGATTCATCCATGCGCGCGAAGTAGCGGCCCATCATCACCGCGTCTGCGCCCAATGCAAGAGCAATCACAGCATCCTTGGAAGTGACTATGCCACCATCCGCAATCACAGGGAGGTACTTGCCGGTTTTCTCTGCGTACTGATCACGCGCGGCGGCGACATCAATGATAGACGATGCCAGACCGCGTCCTGTTCCCTTCTGCTCTTGCGTGATGCAGATGGATCCGCCGCCCATGCCCACTTTGATCGCACCAGCGCCTGATTCAGCCAGATAATCAAATCCCGCGCCGGTAATCACGTTGCCGCCGATGACGGGGATCTGCGGATACTGACCGCGTATCCACTCAATGGTTTCGCGCTGATACGAAGAAAAGCCGTCGGATGAATCGATCACCAGAATGTCGACGCCTGCTTGCACAAGTGCGGGCACGCGTTCACGATAATCGTGCGTGTTTACAGAAGCCGTAGCGATCAGGCGCTTTCGTGAATCGACGACCTCATTTGGGTTGTCGAGGTGATCTTCGATGTCTTTTCGGAACACAAGAGAGAGGAGTCGGTCGTCGGCATCCACAATAGGAAGCATGGCGCGATGTCCGTCAATGAGCAGGCTGTTGGCTTCCTGCAGATCCGTCACATTCATACCTACGTCCAGCTGATCACGAGCGATCATGCGCGCAGCCACAGTTAGATCGCTATGTGCGAGTGCCGAGTAGTCGCGACGTGTAATCAGCCCAAGTAGATGACCTTGAGAGTCAACCACTGGGAACGTCGAATACCCGGCTTCCCGTCGCAAGGCTTCCAATTCACGAATCGTCGTGTTCGCAGACAATGTGCGCGGCTCCACGAAGCCCGCTTTGTGAGACTTGATCCTATCGACCATGTCGGCTTGTGATCGAATAGTCTGCGAGCAGAAGACGACGGCTGCACCACCCAAACGCGCCAGCTCAATGGCCATGCTGGAGCCAGAGACCGCCTGCATCGCAGCGGCCAGAATAGGCGCATGTAGGTCAATCGTTCCCTGTCCATCGGCTTTTCGGACGAGGGGAGTCGTCAGAGAGATCGACTCCATGGAAGTCCCCGGCGTTGTCAGTCCGGGAAGCAGTCGAAACTCCGTCAGAGTTCGTGAGGGATGCCACTCAATGTTGCCAGCCATGGTGCCTCCTGTGTTCCGTGAGCCTCTCTCTTTGTACCTTTGTTGGGAAATGCGTTCAAGCCGATGGATGGTGACGAATGTCAAGACCGCGTAGAATGGCCGCCCACTCACTCAAGGAGAGCCAGTTCATGACACACATTCTCGCTGTTGCTGCAGGCGGAGCCGTTGGCAGTGTCCTTCGATACCTGATCTCGCGCGTGCCGTTCGTATCGGCATTCCCGTGGACGACACTGCTTGTGAACTTGGCGGGCAGTTTCTTGCTTGGTCTGTTCATCGCCACAGCAGGAACTCGTGTGTCTGTCTCTCAAGAATCACATGCCTTCGTGTCCATCGGCCTTCTGGGAGGCTTCACCACCTTCTCCACGTTCAGCCATCAGACGCTCTCGTTGTGGCAAGCAGAGCAGTTCGCATTTGCGGGATTGAATGTGGTTCTGAATGTGGTGCTGGGATTGTCTGCCGCGTGGCTCGGCTGGCGATTGGGCCGCGCTATCTAGGTTGTCTCGCTTCTCCAATCAAGAGCATCCCCATGAAGAAAGACAGGCATTGATTCATGTACACCGAGGGACTACGAGAATCGCCTTCGAGAGCTTCATGCTCTTCATGGGTTGAAGCAGTTCCAGCCTGCAACCATGAAGGACACAAAGAGGCATGAAGAAGGAACGCGCTTTGATTCTTGAGTGGTCAGTGATTCTGCAGTCCCCTTCAGTCTTTTCATAGCCTTCATGGCCTTGATGGTAGAGGGCTGTCAAAGAAAAGCGGCGACCCGCAGTGCGAGCCGCCGCAATGAGTCTCACGATCTTGCTTCCTCTAGGCGATCAGCGCCTCAAACTCTGCTCTGAAGTGCTTGAGCGCGGTGGTAATCGGCAATATCACTGACTGACCCAACGGGCAAAGCGACATAACTTGCATGGTAGTAGCGATCTCGACCATCTTGTTGAGATCACGCGCCTCACCGTTGCCTGCGCGAACGCGACCCATGATCGTCTTCAACGCCACGGTCCCTGCTCGACAGGGCACACACTGCCCGCACGATTCATGCTTGAAGAAGGCGAGAATGCCATCGAGCATGTCGACGATGGAGGCGTCTTCATTGAATACAAGAATGGCGCCTGATCCGAGCACAGCAGACAACTCTTTCAGACCCTCGAAATCCATCGGCTTGTCGAGACAATCAGGACACACGAAGGCACCGGCTGCACCGCCAATCAGCGCGCCCTTGAACGCCTTGCCGCCTTTCACGCCCCCACCATACTGGTCGATGATCGTCTGGAGGCTGGTGCCCATCTCCGCTTCAACTAGACCCGGCTTCTCGACATGCCCGAGAATGGTGAAGACTTTGGTTCCCGGCGACTTCTCCGTGCCGTAGGAACGGAACCAGTCGGCACCATGGAGGATGATCGGCGGAACATTGGCCAGCGTCTCGACGTTGTTGACCACCGTTGGCTTGGACCATAGACCCTTGGCTCCTGGATAGGGTGGCTTAAGGCGCGGATAACCGCGCTTGCCTTCCATCGACTCAATCAGCGAGGTTTCTTCACCACAGACATAGGCGCCTGCGCCTTTCTTGACCTCGATGTCGAACGAGAAGTCAGACTCGAAGATCCGCTCGCCGAGCAATCCAGCTTCGCGAGCCGCGTCAATCGCCATCTGCATGCGTTCAATTGACAACGCATACTCACCACGCACATAGACGTAGCCTTTGTTGGCGTTGACGGCATAGCCGGCAATCATCATGCCTTCGATCAACCGATGCGGATCGCCTTCCAGGATCAGACGATCCTTGAACGTACCCGGCTCACCCTCGTCGGCATTACAGATGATATAGACCTGCTCACCCTTTGCGGTAAACGACCACTTGAGTCCGGTTGGGAATCCCGCGCCGCCACGCCCACGCAATCCCGACGCCTTGACAATGTCGATAATGTCATGCGGGGACAACGACTCTTCGATGATCTTGGCCATCGCCGCGTAGGCCCCTGCTCCGATGGCCTGTTCTAGGCTGCCCGGATCGATGAGACCGCTATTCTGGAGGACGATGCGCGGATTTTTGCTGTCAGGCATTGCTCCCCCTTACGGCGTTGATCGCTTCCACGATTCGCTCCTTGGTGAGGTTTCCGTACACCTCGGCATCAATCATCATCGCGGGTGCCACGCCACATACACCTAGACAGCTGGCCGTCTCCAGCGTGAACGCGCCATCGGCCGTCGTCTCGCCCACAGCTACTCCAAGAAGCTCTGAGAGGATTTCGATGAGCGATTCCGCGCCCACCAGCTGGCACGGTGGAGATTCACAGAAGCGGATGACGTGCTTTCCGCGCGGTTTCAGACTGTACATCGTGTAGAACGTGGCCGTGCTCACGACATCCGACACTGGCACAGACAAGTAGTCGGCCACCGCCTGAAGCGCTTCGGGCCTCAGATAGTTCTTCGGTTCGGCGTCCTGGAGATCATGCAGCATATCAAGCATGTGCTCCGCAGAAGCCGGGTACCGTTCCAGCAATTCCTTCACGCTTCCTCCTCACTCTGCATGCGCCTCGAACCGCTATTGAGCCATTCCTCGATTCTTTCCATCGCATCGGGGATATGAGACTTGGCGAACACGCTGAGCGGCTCGCCTAGTCTAAATGAAGTCCCGGGAATCTGCAGAAGCCAAGATTCGGGAACTCTGGCATAGGCGAGCTTCGTCCATCCAAGTAGCGCCGCGGGCGTGCATGCGTGCCCCAGCCCGCGATGCTCTGATGGCTCAATCGGTCCCAGGCTGACACACTCCCTATCCAGACTCGCGTCAACAAACAGGGCGCGTCGGGCCGAATGGATTCGTTGCGCCAGTTCAGGCACCAACTGATGGATGGTCACCGTTTCCACATCAGGTCGAGGCCGCACGGCATTGACCACATGTGGGCCGATGCCGTCATCACCTCGCAAGTCATTCCCGATTCCGATGACCATATCCATGGGTCTACTCCTGCGTCAGCGTCTGCTGCAACGCGCCATCTGCATCGACGATGTTCACCTGAATCGGCATCTGGCCCACAGCGTGAACCGAGCAAGACAAGCACGGATCGTAGGCACGAATGCCACCCTCAATACGATTGAGGATGCCTTCCGTGATGTTCCCCTTGGCGATGTATTTCTGCGCGATTTGCTTGACGGCCATGTTCATGGCTAGGTTGTTGTGGCCCGTGGAGACGATAAAATTCGCCTTCTCGATGATGCCGTTTTCGTCAACCTTGTAGTGGTGAATCAGTGTGCCTCGAGGGGCCTCATGAATGCCGACTCCCTCTAGCTCATTGATGCTGGCTTCAGCGCGAACATGGGGATCAAGAATCCGTTCGTCTGCGAGCAGCAGTTCCATGCGCTCGATAGATGCAAGGATCTCTAGCAGCCGTGTGTAGTGATAATCAAACACCTTGCCTGAGCAGCGACTCGTCGTCGCGCGGAACTCCTCGAGGGCAGCATCGGCTTCGGGCGTCCCGAAGGATTCACACACATTCACGCGCCCCAACGGGCCGACGCGATACATTCCGCCGGGATAGCCCATCGGCACGTAGTGGGGGAACTTCAGATAGGTCCACGGTTCGGACGCTTCCTGAATGATGTCATAATAGCGAGATGGATCGTGGCCATCCACAACGATCGAGCCGTCTTGATCGACAATCCGGATCAGGCCGTCGTAGTGCTCCCATTTCCCGCCCGGCGCCACCAGCCCCATGTACATGCTGCTGAATTCGCCCAGCACGCCACGCGCTTCGCAATCAAACGATGACTTGAACAGGTCGAGGGTCTCGCGAATCGTGTCTTTGCATTCGGGGAGATTCTCGACGAACCACTGATGATCGTCCTTAGATAGCGGCGCATTGACACCGCCAGGCACAGCCCAAGATGGATGCACACGCTTGCCACCCAATCGGCTGATGACTTCTTGCCCGAATGCCCGCAAACGAATGCCTTTGCGCGTCAGATCGGGATTGGCTTGTACGAGGCCAACGACGTTGCGCAGTGCTGGATCGGAATCCCAACCCAACAAGAAGTCAGGTGCCGACAAGTAAAAGAAGCTGAGAGCATGCGACTGGATGTACTGCCCCAGATTCATCATGCGGCGCAACATCTCGGCTGTCTTGGGAATCCTTACCGCCAGAATCGCGTCCGCCGCCTTGGCCGAGGCCAAGATGTGCGACACAGGACAAATCCCACAGATGCGGGCAGTGAGACCCGGCATTTCCCACAACGTTCGGCCTTCGCAGAACTTTTCAAAGCCACGCAGTTCGGTGACATGGAACTGGGTATCCTTCACGTCGCCAGCGTCATCCAGGAACACAGTAATCTTGGCGTGACCTTCGATGCGCGTAACCGGCTCGATATGTATCTGTTTTTCCATGCTTTCTCCCTAACCGAACTTGAGATCCTCGCCCACAAGCTCCGGCGTCTTACCGTCGAGCAAGGCGAGAATGGTTTTGGCGATTACGCCCGGAGGCGGCGGACAACCATGCAGGAAGTACTCCACCGGAACCACTTCGTGGACAGGTCGGACACGATCCAGCAGCCGCGGGACGACGTCATAGGGCAAGTTGCCGTTGGTCGTCACTCCCTTTCCGTAGATGTCCTCGATCAACGTGTCAGTCTGCAACCCGTTGCGCAATCCGGGCACGTTCCCTGTAACCGCGCAATCGCCGAACGCGATGAGGATCTTAGACTTCTCGCGTGCTTCCTTGACGAGATGCAGCTGCTCCTCATTGGCGATGGCCCCTTCAATCAGGGTGACGTCGACGCCACCCTCGGGGAACACTTTAAGGTCGGTGATGGGGCTGTTGCACAACTCGATTCGCCCTGCCAGGTCGATGAGCACTTCGTCAATATCAAGAAGAGACATATGACAGCCGGCACAGCCGCTGAACCACAGCGTAGAGACCTTGACCTTACTCATGCTCTCTCCTTTCGACCAGGCGTGCGACCATATCGGTGTCTTTTCGCATTTCGGCGTTGGAGGCACCCTTGAGGGCGATGGCGCCGGTCGGGCACGACTCAACGCACTTGCCGCAGCTGGTGCAGGATTCCGCGTCGCCCCAATCGACATCCAGATCGGTGATCACGCGAGCAGTGTGGCCGCGTTCGGCAAACGCCCAGGTATGGGCACCTTCCACTTCACCACATGCACGCACGCAGCGACCGCAGAGCACGCAGCGATCTCTGTCAATCAGGAACCACGGATGGCTGGCGTCCACGCGGTTGCGCGGATAGGCGTACGGAACAGTCACCGAGTGCATTTCCAGTTCGCACGCCAGATCCTGCAGCTCGCATCCACCATTGGATATGCAAAACGAGCACACATGATTGCCCTCAGCGAACAGCATCTCCAAGACTTGTCGCCGGTACTTCTTGATGGCTTCGGTCCGCGTCTTCACGACCATCTCGTTCGCCGCTTCGGTTGTGCATGCCGGAACCAGTTGCCCGATTACCTCGACAATACACAAACGGCACGCACCCACATCCGTCAGCCCTTCAAGATGGCACAACGTTGGAATTCGAATTCCGTTGCGCGTCGCCACCGTGAGAAGGGTCTCGCCAGGCGATGCGGTCAGCAGTTGCCCGTCGATAGTTAGCGTAATCTTATCCACGCCCTCTCCTTACTCCTCCGTAGAGGCCTTATCCCGCAGGATTGATTTGATAGTCGGCAACCGGCGTTCCACCAACGATGTGTTCTTGTGCAATCCGCCGCACCTTGTCCACGGTTAAGCAGCTATAGAACACGGGCTCCTTGCCAAGCTCTTGCACTTCGGCAACCGGCTCGCACGATGCCCATCCTCGTTCACCTGTCTGGGTCACAGAGACGTCGGTCAGGTTTCGAGTGTCGATCTCATCGAGGAAAGCTTGCAGCACAGATCGAGATCCTGCAGCAATCCCGCTTGTGCCCATTGAAACCTTGATCTCAAGACGAACGGCTCCACCGGCACGTCCACGATTTTCGGAAGCCTGCTCGCGTATCTTCCTCAACTGTTCAAGCTTCATCGACGCCTCCTAATCCTTCGGCAATCGCTTGCCGTAAGTATCGAATCACTGCTGGATCTTGCACAACAGCATCCCCCAGCAGTTCTGTAATCTCGTGACTATCTATGCAAACGGCTTGTCCTTTGCATCGATTGCAGATTCTAACATCTGGTTCGCCTCTCGCAATGATCGTGATGAAGAAGTTCGACGCCAGATTGCCAAATGGCAGGAGAGCCCTATGACTCCGCCGAAATCAGGCTATGGAATTGTCCGCGAATGGATCGCCCTTCCTCACCCTTGGCTGCTTTGCGCAACTCTTCGATCGTGAGCTCCTTCACTGCTATCAGTGACGTCCTCACGCCAATGCCCTCCAAGAAGTGTGCATCAGATGTTCTGAGCACCTCAGATGTTCCGCAGACCTCGTGTCGATCTTCGTACCGCGCTTCCACCAATGAAAAGCTGAGACCCTCGGGCATTTCGCCCAGTTGTGAAAGCACGCTGAAGAACTCGCGGTCGATGTGTGCGGGAACAGCCAAGCCGCCAAGCTCGCGAATCCGTTGGACAGCATCGCGAAACGAGAGATCCAATCCATTCACCAGAAACTTCGGCTCGACTCGAAGGATGGTCTCATCGACATCAACTTGGACCTGATCTCCCAATCCGAAGGGATCGACTGAGGAGTCCGGCAACAAGGCGTAGATTTCGTCGGAGAAGGCAAGACACGTCGCCTCGTCATCGAAGTAGGCCAGCAAATGCACGTCTTCGCGGGTCTGCAGCTCCAATCCATAGAGATAGGCGAGGCCGCACATCCGAGCAACTGTAGCGACAGCTGGCGTCATGGCAGCTGTGTTGTGATCGGTGATGGCAATCAGATCGAGCCCCCTCGCCAGCGCAGCGTCAACAATGTTTCGCGGCGTCATTTCGCGCTGCCCGCAAGGAGAAAGGCAAGAATGGATATGCAGATCAGCGAGAAAGGTCTTCAACGGATTTGCATCTCCTTTGCGGAGTATTGAGCGCTAGGACCCAAATTTGGGTGCCCAGTTGCAGTATCCAAGCAGCATCGGCAGGACTCGCCCACTGAATCGTCCCAGCCCGCCTTGTCCGGCAACGCGAATGCCAATCGTCGTGCTGGGATCACGCGGGATACTTGGCCCCACGAACAGCACAGGGACGGGATCGACGGTATGGTCGCCGAAATCAATGGGCGTGCAGTGATCGCCCGTGAATGCTAGGTGTGTCGACTCCCAATTGACCTGCTCAATGAGAATCTTGAACAGTTCGCGATCCATGCGTTCGATGAATGCCCTCTTGTCTTGGGCATTCCGGTCATGCCCGGCGTTGTCTGTTCCCTTGAGATGGCAGAACACGTAGTCGTAGCTCTTCAGCGCCTCTAGAATGGCATTGGCTTTGGCACGGATGTTCGTGTCTAGCCCTCCTGTCGCTCCCGCAACAGGCAAGTAGGTCATGCCACAGGCTTCAGCAACACCACGATAGAGCGCCCCGCCAGCGATGACTGCACCGCGTGCGCCGGTGATCGACTCAATAGACGGCAGCACGGGGCAGTTGGCAGCACCGCGAAGAAGCATGACGTTGGCTGGCAGTTCGCCTTCGGCGATTCGTTTGCGATTCACGGGGTGGTCTTTGAGCAGCTCATAGCTCTGCTGCGTGATCTGATTGATGATCTCGGCCGTCTTCTCTGCGCCTGCCTCATCCTGGGTCGGCCGAGATTCATGCAACAGCGCGCCTGTTTCATGAGGATCGGTCTCACTGACAAACCGCGAGAGCCCTTCGCCGCGAATTCTCAGTGCGCCGCGATGCTGCGTACTGGCTAGGAACTCGATCTCAATCCCTGGAATAGCCAACGCTTGGAGAGCTTGTTCCAGTTCCTTCTGCCCCTCGTTGATTCTTCCGGCGCGGCGATCGAGCAGACGAAGACCTTCTTGCGATGGTTCGACAGACGCGAAGTTGGCTCGGAAGCAGATATCGCCTGCTTGAACATCCATGCCCATGCCGAGACATTCGAACACGCCACGTCCGGTGTAGACCTTGTACGGGTCATAGCCAAGCAATGAGAGGTGGGCTGTGTCGCTACCAGGACGGATACCTGGACCGATCGGGTCAAGTAGTCCAAGTGCCCCGCGTGTAGCGAGCGCATCCAAATAGGGCGTATCCGCTGCCTCTAGACAGGTGTTCCCATTCATATCCGTCGGTCGTCCGCCCAATCCATCTGCAATGATAAGAATGCCCTTCATTCGTTCTCCTCCCTAGTATGAGCGACGCTACAGTATCGAACCGCCGTTTCACTGTCAACGCACAGTGGGGCACAGTTCTCTTGATCTTGCAGCAACCCTCTGCCCTATTCTGGATTCCTCCTTGGTAGAATCGTCTGCGCTTGAGGCGAAGCTCTTGACCAAGATCATCGAAGGACGTATGTTCCTCCCCATGTGATCAAGGTCACTCAAGGAGGGCGCTTCATGAGGATTCATGAGTATCAGGCGAAGCAGCTATTCGCCAAGTACGGTATCCCCGTCTCCGCTTCAAATACCGCATCCACAGTGGATGAGGCAGTATCATCGGCCAATGCGCTTGGATATCCTGTCGTTGTCAAGGCCCAGATTCATGCCGGTGGCCGCGGCAAGGGTGGAGGTATTGAGCTTGCCAAGAGCGCATCACAGGTCCGCGATGCCGCCACCCGCATGCTGGGCATGACGCTGGTGACGCCTCAGACAGGGTCCGGAGGGCGCATTGTAAGACTGCTTCTGATCGAGTCCGCAGCCGACATCGCGCAGGAACTCTATCTTGGCATGGCCATTGACCGCGGCAATCGAGCCATTACCGTGATGGCTAGCCGCGCTGGCGGCGTAGACATCGAAGAGACAGCGCTCCGGGATCCAGATGCCATCCTGAAGGAGATCGTTGATCCCTTCCTAGGACTGCGCCCATTCCAGGCATTTCGGCTTGCCCATCGCCTTGGCTTGCCAATCAAGACGGCACGAGGCGTCGCGAAATTTATCCAGTCCTTGTATCGACTGTTCTGTGAGCAAGACTGCGTCCTCGCGGAGATCAACCCATTGGCTATCACCAGTGACGGAGACCCGCTTGCCATCGATGCCAAGCTCAATCTCGATGATAACGGTCTGTTTCGTCATCCTGACTTGCGGGATCTTCGCGACCTCAATGAAGAAGATCCTCTAGAAGTTGAGGCCACTGCCGTCAATCTGAATTACATCAAGCTCGACGGAACTGTTGGATGCCTCGTCAACGGCGCAGGATTGGCCATGGCGACGATGGATCTCATCAAACATGTCGGCGCATCGCCTGCCAATTTCCTCGATGTCGGCGGTGGTGCCACTGCAGAGATGATTGAGAAGGGTGTTCAGATCCTCATCGGGGATCCCGACGTCAAGGCCGTGTTCATCAACATCTTCGGGGGCATTCTGCGTTGCGATGTGCTGGCAGAAGGCGTGGTCGCTGCGGCCAAGAAGCTCAGCATCCTAGTCCCAGTGATTGTCCGTTTGGAGGGCACCAATGTGGAACAGGGCCGCCGGATTCTCAATGAGTCGGGATTGAGCTTCCGTACCGCATCAAGTTTGGGCGAGGCAGCGGTAATGGTCGCAGCGGCAGTGGGGGTGACGTCGTGAGCATTCTGGTTGGAAATGATACGCGCGTGCTCGTTCAGGGCATTACAGGCAACGAAGGGCAGTTCCACACACGCCAGATGCGTGACTACGGAACAAAGATCGTTGCTGGAGTTACGCCAGGCAAGGGTGGCCAAGACGTCGACGGGACTCCTGTCTTTGACACGGTCTCAGAAGGTGTGGCGCAGACCGGCGCCAATGCATCCATCATTTTCGTGCCCCCTGCCTTCTCAGCTGACGCCATCCTTGAGGCGGCCGAAGCAGGCATCGAACTGATCGTATGTTTGACTGAAGGGATTCCCGTCAACGACATGTTGGCGATTCGCAAACATCTCGATTCCGTAGGCATCAAGCTCATCGGACCCAACACACCCGGCCTGATCAGTCCAGGCAAGTGCAAGCTCGGTGTGATGGCAGGCTACATCCATCAGCCTGGACACATCGGCATCATCTCTCGATCCGGCACCCTGACCTACGAAGTGGTGCATCAACTCACGTCACTGGGCATCGGCCAGTCAACGTGCGTGGGCATCGGCGGTGATCAGATCATCGGACTATCCTTCTCAGACCTATTGCTCTTATTCGAGCAGGATCCAGATACCAAGGGCATCATCTTGATCGGCGAGATCGGAGGCAGCGCTGAAGAAGAGGCAGCGCAGGTTATCGCGGATCACATCTCCAAACCTGTCGTTGCCTTCATCGCTGGTCAGACAGCGCCTCCTGGCCGACGTATGGGGCATGCGGGCGCCATTATTTCTGGCGGATCAGGCACAGCAGCAGCCAAGATTGAAGCCCTTCAGTCGACCGGCGTAGGGGTTGCAGAGAGCCCCGCCCACATAGGCGAACTGATGGCCGAGAGTCTGATTCGCTGACGGTATCTCATATATTGAGACCAGATTAGAGGACAATTGTCCTGCTGCTGTAGATTTCTCCCGGAATCCATCCTAGACTACGTTTGCCAAAACCCATCATAGGGAGGTTGTCCCAATATATGGGACTGCCCAGATATGCGATCTGAAATGCGTTTCGCTGGATTTGGAGGGCAAGGAATCATCTCAGCAGGCAAGATCGCCGGTCGAGCAGCTTCGATCTACGGCGGCAAGAACGCTGTGATGATGCAATCCTACGGGCCTGAGGCTCGCGGTGGCGCCTGCAACGCCGACCTTGTCGTATCCGATGACGTCATTGGCTATCCCCGTCTCAGTCAACCTGGCATCTTGGTCATCATGTCTCAGGAAGCGTATGAGAAATACGGCCAGGATATCGATCCAGAAGGCACGCTCATTGTCGACGAGGACTTGGTCGATTTCTCTGAACTTCCGCCATCTGTCTCTAGGGTCTACAGCATTCCTGCGACACGCTTGGCCGACGGACTCGGTCGTAAGATTGTGGCCAATGTTGTCATGCTGGGTGCACTTGCCGCGATTTCGAAGGTCGTGTCGCGTGATGCCATGCTCGACGCCATTCTCAACTCAGTTCCCGCACGCACGAAGGACCTAAACGAGCGCGCGTTCAACACGGGGTACGAACAGGGGAAGGAGGCGCTCGGTGAGCAGTCCTAGAATAGGCGTCTTTGTATGCCACTGCGGGCTAAATATCGAACGAACCGTTGATACGCAATCCGTCTCTGAAACGCTACGTCAGTATTCTGGCGTGGCGTTTGTTTCTGATTACGACTATATGTGTTCGGATCCCGGGCAGCAATTGGTGTCGGATGCCATCCGCGAACATCGACTGACGGGTGTGGTCATCGCGGCTTGTTCACCAGCCATGCATGAGCCGACATTTCGGCGAGCAGCCGACGACGCGGGTCTCAATTCCTATCTGGTGGAGATGGCCAACATCCGCGAGCACTGTAGCTGGGTCCATCTCGATCGAGCAGAAGCCACGGCCAAGGCAGTCAAGATCATCAAGACGATGGTGGAGAAGGTTCGGGGCAACCACCCGCTCGATCCGGTTCGTATCGATCACGTAGACAAGTGTTTGGTGATCGGAGCAGGAATCACGGGAATCCAGGCGGCACTTGATGTGGCTGACGCAGGGTTCCAAGTCCTTCTTGTCGAGAAGGAGCCGTCGATTGGCGGGCACATGGCCCAGCTGTCAGAGACGTTCCCCACACTCGATTGCTCCCAGTGCATTCTCACGCCCAAGATGGTGGAAGCCTCACGACATCCGAACATCGAGCTTCTGACCTACAGTGAGGTTCTCGACGTCGCAGGATATGTAGGCAACTACACGGTCAAGATTCGCAAGAATCCGACCTACGTCGACCCGGACAAATGCAATCTGTGCGGCGACTGCGAGAAGGTCTGCCCGCAATCCGTTCCTAGCGAGTTTGAGCGGGGGTTGGTGGATCGCAAAGCCATCTACATTCCATTCCAGCAGGCCGTGCCCTCGACCTACACCTTGGATGAGCACTCATGCCTCGGTCTGCAGCCGCTGCGCTGCTCTGAGTGTGCCAAGGTTTGCGCGCCTGGGGCGATCAATTTCGATATGCAGCCCGAGATTCTGCAGGAGGAAGTGGCGGCCATCATCGTTACCACGGGATACGACATGTATCCGATTCTCAATTTGGGTGAGTACGGCGGCGGCGACGTACCCGACGTCATCGACGGTCTACAGTTTGAGCGTATGCTGTCAGCCTCCGGCCCCACCGGCGGCCAGGTAAGGCGGCCATCAGACGGTAGGGTGCCCAAACGCGTGGTGTTCGTGCAGTGTGCGGGATCGCGCGATCCAGAGAATCACAACGCCTACTGCTCAAAGATCTGTTGCATGTATACGGCAAAGCACGCGTTGCTCTACCGACATGCCGTGCCTGAATCTGAGGCCATCATCTTCTACATCGACATCCGTGCCGGCGGCAAGGGCTACGAAGAGTTCGTCCAGAACGCAACCGAGCACGAGCAAATCCAATACCTGCGCGGGAAGGTCGCCAAGATCTATCGAGAAGGCGACAAGGTCATGCTATGGGGCGTAGACACACTGTCAGGCAAGAAGGTGGAGATCGAGGCCGACCTTGTGGTCCTCGCCCTATCCATGGATCCCCATCCCAGCACGCTGGCACTCACCAAGACACTCAAGATCAGTTGCGGCGGCGAAGGATTCCTCAAAGAAGCCCATCCCAAGCTGCGACCCGTTGAGACTCTCACCGCGGGCATCTACGTGGCTGGCGCAGGCCAAGGCCCCAAGGACATTCCAGAATCGGTGGCTCAAGGAAGCGCCGCTGCGGCCAAGACGATCGCTCTGCTCACCCAGGACAAGTTGTCCCACTCGCCAGAGACGGTGTCCATCGACGAAGAGATCTGCGGAGGCTGTGGCGTATGCGTGGGCATGTGTCCTTACACAGCGCTCAGTCTCACTGCCGCCGGCGTGGCAGAGTGCAACGAGGTGCTTTGTGAGGGATGCGGAACCTGCGTTTCTGCCTGCCCAACAGGTGCAGCGCAGTTGAAGAATCTGACGGACTTCCAGCTCCGAGAAATGATCGAGGTGGCACTCGCTGATGGATAAGACCCACGCAACCTATGAACCCCGAATCGTCGCGTTCCTGTGTCGCTGGTGTTCGTACGCAGGCGCCGACTTGGCCGGGGTCAGCCGACTGACCTATCCGGCCAACATCGTGCCGATACGTGTGAATTGCTCAGGACGTGTGGATGCAGACATGGTGCTATCGGCGCTGGAGAAGGGGGCAGACGGCGTCTTGATCGGTGGCTGCCATCCTGGCGATTGCCACTACGTGACCGGCAACTACAAGACCCGTCGCCGCATTGTCTTGATCAAGCAGGCATTGTCCGAGGTGGGCATCGACCCACGTCGCGTCCATCTGGAGTGGATCAGCGCCTCGGAGGGCATCAAGTTCCAGTCCACCATGACGTCCTATACCGAATTGATCCGCGAACTGGGGCCCAGCCCCGTTCGAGCGACCAAGGCGCCCGTCCATGGCTAAGGCAAAGATTGGCATCTATTGGGCAGCGGCCTGTGGGGGCTGCGATTGTGCGCTACTAGAGGTCAACGAACAGATCCTCGACGTGGTCGCGGCAGCGGATATCTTGCTGTGGCCGTGCGCTGCCGATCCGAAGTACTCCGATCTTCGTGGATACAAGAACGGTGAGATCGATATCGTCTTGTTCAACGGCGCCATTCGGACGCAGGAGAATCGCGAGCTAGCCCAGCTCATCCGCACCAAGACCAAGTACCTGGTTGCGTTCGGATCCTGTGCGCAATCCGGTGGCGTCATCGGGCTGGCCAACCAATCTTCGCGTGACGAGATCTTCTCCACAGTGTTTGGCGATCAAGCGAACTGGCCGCAGCTTTCCTCCAATCAAGACGGCTACGATCTCCACCTCCCTGAGTTTCTTCCTCGATTGACGAACCTCGCGGAGGTCGTCGAAGTGGACTATGTGGTGCCCGGATGCCCGCCTCCCAAGCAGATCGTCTCAGCCCTATTCACGGCTTTGGTCGCCGGAGATCTCCCTGCCACGGGTACCGTGTTTGCGTCTTCGAAGAACCTGTGTGAGGAATGCTCCCGCGAGCGGGAACAATTGAAGATCACCCAGATCCTTCGCCCTCATGCGCACGAATCCGATCCTGACAAGTGCTTGCTTGACCAGGGATTTATGTGTATGGGACCAGCGACGCGAGGAGGCTGCTTGGCTGTATGCCCGGCGGCCAACATGCCGTGCACAGGCTGCGCCGGCCCGACCGCCAACATCAGAGATCAAGGCGCGGCCATGCTCAACACGGTGGCGTCACTCATCGGCACAGGCGAAGAGGGTGAGGATCAACTGGCTGCAGAAGACGCGATTCTGGCGCAATTTGACGACATCGTAGGCACCTTCTACCGCTTTGGCGCGGCAACTTCGATCTTCAAGGAAAGGTATCATGAGCGAAACGCTACGACACGTTAGCATTGACCCCATCACGAGGCTCGAAGGACATGGCCGTATCGAGCTGTTCTTGGATGACCAAGGCAACCTAGCTGATGCGTTCTTCCAGATTCCCGAATTGCGCGGATTCGAACGCTTCTGTCGTGGACGGCAGGGCGAGGACATGCCGCAGATTACCGAACGCATTTGCGGCGTATGCCCAGAAGCCCACCATTTCGCATCGACCAAGGCACTGGATGATTGCTACGATGCGCCTCCCACACCGCGGGCAAAGGCTCTACGCGAGTTGCTCTACAATGCCTACACCTTCTCAGATCATCTGCTTCACTTCTACTATCTGGGTGGGCCCGACTTCCTGGTTGGGCCCTACGCGCCGCCCCAGGAACGCAACATCGTCGGCGTCATCGGCAAGGTTGGGCTGGAGCTTGGGAAAGAAGTCATCAAGCATCGCAGCTACGGACAGAAGGTCATCACGATGATCGGCGGACGGCCAATCCACCCGGTCACCGGCATCCCGGGCGGCCAATCCAAAGGCATCACGCAGGACGAGCAAGCAGAAATCCGCACGATGGCCGCTTCGTGCCTTGAGTTTGCGAAGACGACGCTGGCCGTGTTCCACAGCGTCTTGCTCAAAGACGACACCTACACACGATTCATCGCCGAGCGAGCCCAGATGTTGCCCACCTACTACATGGGATTGGTCGATGCGCAGGGATCCATCAACTTCTACGATGGCGACGTTCGCGTCGTAGGACCTGATGGTTCGCAATTCGCTCAAGTGCCTGGATCGCAGGTCCTCGGCCTAATTGAGGAACGTACCGAGCCCTGGACCTACGTCAAGATACCCTACCTCAAGGACGTCGGATGGAAGGGCTTCGTTTCAGGACCTGATTCCGGCATCTACCGCGTCGGTCCGTTGGCGCGACTCAATGTCTGCACGCAAATCGGCACGCCACTTGCCCAGGAGCAGTACGAGGTGTTCCTTGAGTATTTCGGAGGGGGGCCTGTTCATGCGACGTTCGCTTATCACTGGGCGCGTCTCATCGAGATGATGTCGGCAGCTGAGCGTGTCATCGCGTTGGTTGACGATCCGAACTTGATGACGGGTGCACTTCGCACGCCTTTGGGCAAGCCGGGCGTAGGTGTCGGCGTGATCGAAGCGGCACGCGGCGTGCTCATTCATCATTACGACCTCGATGATCGTGGGCGCATCAACGATGTTAACTTGATCGTGGCCACCACCCACAATGTGGCAGGCATCTCGATGTCGATCAAGGAGATGGCCAAGTCCGTGGTAAAGGATGGCAACGTCGAAGAGGGCATCCTTAATCTCGTAGAGATGAGCTTCCGCAACTACGATCCCTGCTTGGCATGCGCTACGCATGCCCTGCCTGGACAGATGCCGCTCCTCGTTGTGGTCCATGACGCGGCTGGAAACGTGTGCCGGAGGATCGAACGATGAGGCAGTTGGTGATCGGTTGGGGCAACCCACTCGCAGGCGACGACGGCATCGGACCGCGAGCCGCCGACATCATTTCCAACCGGGTTCCCGCCGACGTAAGCGTGCTCGCGGGCTCGTATTCTGGACTTCGATTGGTGGAAAGCATGCGTGGCTATGATCGCGTCATCATCGCCGACATTCGGATCGATGAGGCCGACACAACCCTTCGCACGGACGTCATTCACCCCCATGAACTCGAAGCGCCGACCCGCTGCTTGAGGCACGACGGCTCGTTGGTCGAGTTTCTGCGCGTGTTTCGAGTCCTGAATGATCTAGAGCTTCCTACGGAGGTCGTCCTGGTCACTGCGCCCGTGCCAGCACCTTCTGATTGGCGGGACGGACTCTCGACTGCCGGCGAGCGAGCGGCACAACGTCTGGCGGATGCCGTCGTGCACCAATTGGAGGTGACGGCCGTTGTCTAGAAAGAAGACCGTTTCGGTTGAGAACTTCCGGGCTCGGGTGGAGGAGCTGTCTGGAGAGAACGTGTTCGCCTGCTATCAGTGCGGCATGTGCGCTGCCGGATGCCCGCTGACCGAGGAGATGGATCGTCTGCCCAGCCAGGTGATTCGGGACCTTCAGCTAAACGACATCACGCTGCTTGACTCGAACGCAATGTGGGTCTGCGCAAGCTGCCTTGCCTGTGAAGTGCGGTGTCCCAAGGGCGTTGACTTGGCGAAGCTGATGGAAGCCCTTCGCCAACTGCATCTACGCAAAGAACTGGATCACGTGTCCATCGACGAGATGAGTCAACAAGAGATTGCGAAGTTGCCGCAGATTGCCTTGGTGGCCAGCTTCCGAAAGAAGACGGGATAAGCGATGAACACAATCCCCTATTTCCCAGGCTGTAGCCTCAAGGATACGGCAACAGGTTTTGAAAGCTCGGCTCAGTTCGTGATGGAGACTCTCGGCCTGCGGCTTCAAGAACTGGAGCGCTGGAACTGCTGTGGCACGGTAACCTCCCTGACAACCGACGATCTCATGCATCACTTAGCATCGGTTCGCAACCTGGTGCGAGTCCAGGATCTGCACGAGAGTGAACTGGTGGCACTCTGCTCCATGTGCTACAACACGCTCGCGCGCACGGCACAGCGAATCAACGCAGATCCAGTGGAGCGCGACAAGATCAACCAGTTCATGGATCGCGAATCCAGTTACGAAGGGACTGTCGAGGTGCGTCACCTGCTTCAGGTGTTACGTGACCGCATCGGATGGGAGACGCTGGCGCAGGCAACGCCGATCACTCTGGAGGGTTTGAAGGTAGCCTGCTACTACGGGTGCACGCTGCTACGTCCGAAGGAAGCGGCCATCGACAACACCGAGAAGCCGACCATCATGTCCGAGGCGATGGCGGCCGCCGGTGCCACATCTGTGCCATTCCCGTTCGCTGGTGAGTGCTGCGGCACCTACCAAGTGGTCGATCGACGCGATCTGTCCATCGAACGCTCGTTCCGCGTCATTCAATCGGCTCTACGCGCTGGTGCCAATGTCATCGCTACGGCCTGCCCTCTGTGCCAGCACAACCTGCAAGAAGCACAGAAGGAATTGGGTCACGTTCAGGGATTGGCGGACATCGAGATTGTCTATTTCACTGAATTGCTCGCTGCCGCAATGGGAATGGACCCGCAGCGGCTGCCCGAAGGACTCAACGTACTCATCCAGCAGACCGCAGAGGCGCAAACGGGTTGGGGAGGCTCATAGCATGTCCGAAGAGAAGATGATGCAGATTTTCATTATGGGCAAGGCGTACGACGTCCCGGTCGGAGTCACCATCATGGATGCCATGGAGTATGCCGGTTATCGATTCGTGCGTGGTGCCGGCTGCCGGTCAGGCTTTTGCGGTGCCTGCGCCACCGTGTACCGGAAAGAGGGCGAGTATCGGCTCGAGTTTGCGCTGGCCTGCCAGGAGATGGTTGAAGAGGGCATGCACCTAACGCAGCTACCCTTCACGCCAGCTCCTCGGTCCAGCTACGTGCTGAGCGAACTGGATGCAGACGAGAATGTGCTCTTGCAACACTACCCAGCCATCGCCCGTTGTGTCTCCTGCAACACGTGCACCAAGGCCTGTCCGCAAGACATCGAGGTGATGGATTATGTGCAGGCAGCACTCCGAGGAGACCTAAAGAAGGTCTCCGAACTATCGTTCGATTGCATCCAATGCGGCCTTTGTTCCATGCGCTGTCCCGCCGATATCAAACACTCCCATCTCGCCCAGATGGCGCGGCGGCTGTACGCCGTCACGCAGTCGCCGGAACCCGATCACCTAAAGACGCGCATGAGCGAGCTGGCTGAAGGCATCCACGAGGTGCAGCTCGATGCGCTCATGAAGATGAACCTGGACGAGTTGAAGAAGCAATACGCTGCACGCGTCATCGAGGCGGAAGGGGAGGAATCGTGAGTCAGGCAATAGCGGGGCAATTGCAGAGCGGGTATCCCGCCGCGATGCGGGAGTCAATAGCCAAGGTCGAGGCGACACGAGACCGTCGATTGAAAGAGGGCCCACGCAACGCCATGAGCGCTGCGCAGCGCACGCAGGTTCTGCAGGAATGGCACCCCGACTACAAGGCTGACAAGAAACGCGCCATCCAGGTCGGACCATCCAAGGGTGAGCGCATGCCTCATGAGGTAGCGGATCTACTGGAAGCCTACCCTGTTGTCAATCCTCGCAAGATCGACCTCTCGTCACCGGACATCGAAGTTCAGATCCTCATCCTCGGCGGAGGCGGCGCGGCCAGTGTAGCTGCTCTGTTTGCGCACGAGGAAGGCATCCCCACCAAGGACATCTTGATGGTGTCCAAGCTTCGTCACGGCGACTGCAACTCCATCATGGCGCAGGGCGGCATCCAGGCCGCGGACCGAGAGACCGATTCACCAGCCAGCCACTACATCGATGTGCTGGGTGGCGGTCACTACACCAACAATCCTGAGCTGGTCAAGGCATTGGTTAATGACGGCCCTCTCATGATTGATTGGCACGAGAAGCTGGGCGCACTGTACGACAAGGTCGATGGTCAGTACTTGGAGGCGCACGGTGGCGGCACATCACGCAGGCGCATGCATTCAGCCAAGGACTACACCGGCATGGAGCTGATGCGCGTCATTCGCGACGAGGTGCGCAACGTCGGTATCCCGGTGATCGAGTTTGCGCCGGCCGTGGAGTTGCTGCTCGACAAACAAGGACATGCTGCCGGTGCTGTGCTGACGAACCTGGAAACCGAGGAATACATCGTCGTCAAGGCCAATGCGACGGTGCTCGCCACCGGAGGATTCGGACGCCTTCACATTCAGGGTTTTCCCACCACCAATCACTACGGCGCCACGGCCGACGGCTTGATCATGGCCTACCGTGCCGGCGTACGTCTCATTGACATGGACTCCGTTCAGTACCACCCAACCGGTGTTGCCTACCCAGCCGCCATCCTCGGCCAGCTGGCAACCGAGAAGCTGCGCAATCAGGGAGCAGAACCAGTCAACGCCCACGGCGACTCGTTCGTCTTTCCGCTCGAGCCCCGTGACGTGGAGTCGGCAGCGATCATCCGAGAGTGCTATGGCAACAACAATGGCGTCTCCACGCCCAGCGGCATCCGCGGAGTCTGGCTGGACACACCCATGATCGACGCCATCCATGGAAAGGGCACGATCAAGAAACGCTTGGCCGCCATGTGGATGATGTGGCATCGTCACGATATCGACATCACAGTCGATCCGGCGCTGGTGTTCCCGACGTTGCACTACCAGAACGGTGGCGTGGAGATCGACGCCGACGCCCGCACCTCTGTCCCAGGATTGTTTGCCGGAGGAGAAGTGGCAGGCGGCGTTCATGGCAAGAATCGGCTCATGGGCAACTCACTGCTCGACTACAACGTGTTCGGCCGCCGCGCCGGGATCTCGGCAGCGAAATGGGCCAAGGAACATGCCGCCAAGTCACCAACGCTGAAGCACATCGAGGCGTTCTCGGCTGACCTTGAGTCCGCAGGCATCAAGACGGATCGAAAAGCGCCGATCATTCTTCCCGACTACCGGCGCGAGGCCGTGTTGGAGCGGCGACTCAGGATCCTGACGTAGGAGGAGCGATGGCAACCGCAGTCACCAAACGGTGGAAGACGAAGCTTGGCTTCCTCTACATTCAGGAAGACCAGTGCAAAGGGTGCAATTTCTGCATCGAGTTCTGCCCCAAGCAGGTGTTGGAGCGATCCAAGCATTTCAATGCGAAGGGGTACTACGCGCCCACAGTGGCTGACGCGGAGGGCTGCGTCAACTGCACCTTCTGCGAGCTGATCTGTCCCGACTTCGCCATCTGGAGCGAGAAGACGGACCCAGAGGTTGGGAATGAGGATGTGAACCATGGGTAAGCGAATCCTTGCCGGCACCCATTTCATGAATGGCGACGAGGCCTGCGCGGAAGGCGCCATCGCCGCCGGATGCACTCTATTCGCAGGCTATCCGATCACACCGCAGTCGGAGATCGCGGAACACATCTCCGTTCGTCTCCCGGAAGTCGGCGGCGTGTTCATCCAAATGGAAGACGAGATCTCGTCTCTGGCCGCCGTCCTGGGCGGCGCGTGGGGCGGCGCCAAGGCGATGACGGCTACGTCGGGCCCTGGATTCTCCCTCATGATGGAGAACCTCGGATTGGGCATGATGACCGAAACGCCTTGCGTACTGATCAATATTCAACGCGGAGGACCAAGCACCGGCCTTCCAACCCTCGTCGGTCAAGCGGACATGATGCAGGCGCGCTGGGGATCTCATGGCGACTACGGCGTGATCGCCTTGGTTCCATCGTCTCCGCAGGAATCGTTCGAGCTGACAGTCCATGCCTTCAATCTAGCTGAAACCTATCGCCTGCCCGTGCTCGTGATGTCTGACGAGGTTGTCGGCCACATGTATGAACGTGTGGACATCGACCCAGACAAGATCGAAGTCGTGGAGCGGAAGAAGCCGTCCTTGCCTCCGGGCGAGTTCCAGCTATACAAGCCGGGGCCGAATCTCGTTCCCGAAGGGATGCCATCGTTCGGCGACGGGTACAAGGTTCATGTCACGGGCCTGACACATGACGAACGTGGCTATCCTGTGTTGAATGCCGAGACACAACATCAACTCGTCGTGCGCTTGAAAGAGAAGATCGCCGCGAACAGCGATGACATCATTCGAGTCGAGGAGACTGCGACAGAAGATGCCGACGTCATTATCGTGACGTATGGCATCTCCGCACGAACGTCGCTAGGCGCACTGAATCTCGCACGCGACAAGGGGCTGAAGGTGGGAATGCTGCGGTTGATCACAGTATGGCCGTTCCCTGAAGCGATCGTGAAGTCGATGGCCCAACGCGTAACCGGATTCGTCGTCCCCGAGATCAACTTGGGACAGATCGTTCTGGAGGTCGATCGCGTCGTACGTGGAGACGCAGTGGTTCGATCGGTTCCACACGCCGGAGGGGACATTCACGATCCGGCGGTCATTCTGGAAGCTATCGAGGAGGTGTTCGCTCATGCCGGTTAAGTCCAAGTCCTTGCCGACGCCGGAACTTCTCAACGATGCTAGGCATCCGATGGAAAAGTACCTGCGCATGGATCGGCTGCCGCACATCTGGTGCTCGGGGTGCGGCCTGGGAACGACGCTTTCTTGCTTCACCTACGCCCTTGACGAAATGCATTGGACCGATGCCGATGTGGGCGTCGTATCGGGTATTGGTTGTACCGGTCGAGCTGCCGGGTATTTGAATCTCGACTCGTATCACACGACGCACGGCCGTGCCATCGCCTTTGCAACGGGCTTGGCAGTCGTTCGCCCCGAGAAGAAGGTTGTCGTCATTTCAGGCGACGGCGACTTGTTTGCGATCGGTGGCAACCACTTCATCCATGCCGCTCGCCGCAACGTCAACATGACCGTGCTGTGTGTCAACAACTTCAATTACGGCATGACGGGCGGGCAGTTTGGTCCGACCACACCCATCGGGCAGAAAGGGACCACCGCGCCCTACGGCAACTTCGAGAATCCATTCAATCTTCCCTACTTGGCTGCTTCGTGCGGTGCCGTGTATGTGGCTCGCTGGACTAGTCTAGATGCACGTCGCGTGAAAGAAGCGATGATCGAAGCGCTCAAACGCCCCGGCTTCTCGTTTGTGGAGATTATTTCGCCTTGTCCTACCAACTACGGCCGCCGGAATAAGATCGGTGACGGATTGGATGAGCTGCGCTACTACCAGGAGAACACCGTTATTCGCCACGGATCAGACCCCAGACATGCGGGCATCCACCCAGGCAAGGAAATTGTCGTCGGCTGCTTCGTCGATGAGCCACGTCCGACGTACCTCGACTTGTACAACGAACTGGTGGTAGAGAAGAATCAGTTCGAGAAGCCTTCAACGTTGAAGAAGGAGATCTGATGGGATCGATGACCCTTGCTGCGGCGTTGGGCGCCGCGCTCAAACAGGCAGCAACTGAGCTGCCTCAAGATGTTGTCAGGGCCCTACTAGAAGCACGAGAGCGTGAGACCTCGTCCATGGGAGCAGCGCAACTGGATGCCATCCTGGAGAACGTCGCCATTGCTCGTGAGGGATCCATCCCTATGTGTCAAGACACGGGGATTCAGACGTTCTTCGTGGAAGCGGGCGTAGAAAGCCCATTCCTCAAGGATCTGAAGGGATGGATTGGCGAAGCCGTGGCACAAGCCACTGCCGACATCCCCCTGCGTCCCAATACTGTGGATCCGTTCACTGGCAGGAATCCAGGAGACAACTCGGGCCGTTTCATGCCCTTCATCAATTGGGAGCTTGTCGAGGGAGACAGCGTTGTCATTACCGTCTTGCCCAAGGGTGGAGGCAGCGAGAACATGTCGGCGCTCAAGATGCTGCCTCCTGGCGTGGGACAAAAGGGCATCAAGAAGGCAGTCGTAGAACATATCGTTGCCTGCGGAGGCAAGCCATGCCCACCCACAATCATCGGCTTGGGCATTGGCGGAGGCGCCGACATCGCATTGAAACTAGGCAAGAAAGCCGTGCTTCGCGAAATCGGATCCCACCATGTCGACCCCGAAGTTGCCGCGTTGGAGCGTGAGTTGCTGGAGTACCTGAATATGACTGGCGTAGGTCCTATGGGCGTCGGGGGAGCGACGACGTGTCTTGCCGTGCACGTAGAGGTTGCCCATCGGCATCCTGCGTCGCTGCCTTTGGGAATCCTCGTGCAATGCTGGGCAAATCGACGAGCACGTGTGCGTCTGAACGCGGACGGAACGGCAGAGGTGATCAATTCATGAGACGCGACCTGACTTTGCCGATTGATGAGGCTGCAGCACGAAAGCTTCGCGTCGGAGACATTCTCTTCCTCACGGGAACCATCTTCACAGCGCGCGATGAAGCACATCTCTTGATGATGGAGAAGCAAGAATCTGGCGAGGGCATCCCATTCGATCCGTCGCAAATGGCGCTGTTCCACTGCGGCCCTGTCGTGGCGAAGCAAGATGGCGGTTGGCGTGTCATCGCTGCGGGTCCCACCACATCCATTCGAATGGAGATCTTCGAGGACAAGTATCTAGAGATGTTTCGCCCTCCCATCATCATCGGCAAGGGTGGCATGGGCGACCGCACCCAGGCGGCCCTGAAATCCGTCGGTGCCGTGTACGCACACTATACTGGAGGTGCTGGCGCGCTGGCCGCCAAACGAATCGAGTCCGTCGAGGGTGTGGAATGGCTGGACGAGCTCGGCATGCCGGAAGCGGCGTGGTTCTTCAAGGTCAAGGCTTTCGGTCCGCTCTTGGTCACGATGGATTCAGCCGGGGGCAATCTCTACAAAGATCTCGAACCCACGATCGCAGAGAACGTAAAGGCCATCATGGCGCGCATCAATGCGTCCTAGACAGACGGCGCGATCGATCAAAGGAGACCAACATGGTGTCGGAGAGTCATCTAACAGCTGAAGAACGAATCGAGAGAGCCAAGCTCCCCGGGAAGAAGGCACCGGGCATGCATGCGTTCTATCGCGGCAAGATCGAGACAACGCTGAAGTGTTCAATCAACAGCTTCGACGATTTCGGTATCTGGTACACTCCGGGCGTTGCCGCGCCATGCAGGGAGATTCAGGCAGATCCATCCAAGGCATATGAGTACACCAACAAGGCCAATGCCGTGGCCGTCGTTTCAGACGGCTCTCGCGTCCTTGGATTGGGCAACATCGGCCCCATGGCAGGACTCCCGGTGATGGAGGGAAAGGCTCTGCTGTTTAAGTACCTGGGCGGTGTCGGCGCGTTTCCCATCGTACTCGACACACAGGATCCCGATGAGATTATCCAGGCCGTCAAGTGGATTGCTCCCGGGTTTGGCGGGATCAATCTCGAAGATTTCTCGAATCCAAAATGCTTCTACATCCTTGATCGACTGCGCGAAGAGCTCGACATCCCCGTATGGCACGACGACCAGCAAGGTACGGCCGCCATTACGCTGGCTGGCGTCATCAACGCCGTCAAACTCGTTGGCAAGGAGCTGAACAAGGTCACGTATGCCGTGATCGGCTCGGGAGCAGCCAACATTGCGTTCGTGCGCATCCTCATCCGAGCCGGCGTGCCGGCAGGCAACATCATCCTGGTCGACTCCAAGGGCATTTTGCATGCAGGACGAGAGGATTTGGAGGCCGACAAGGGCAACAATCCCTACAAGTGGCAATATGCCCTAGAGACCAATGCCGAAGGTCGAACCGGAGACATGGCTGAAGCCATCGCCGGTGCCGATGTGTTGATCGCAGCCTCCAAGCCCGGCCCCGACACGATCAAGAAGGAATGGCTCACCGCCATGAACGAGGACGCGATCGCCTTCGTGATGGCCAATCCCATTCCTGAGATTTGGCCCTGGGAAGCGCTGGAAGCAGGCGTTCGCATTGTGGGAACCGGTCGCTCTGATTTTCCCAATCAGATCAACAACTCGATCGGGTTCCCAGGCATCTTCCGAGGCACACTCGATGTTTTTGCCAAGACCATCACCGACGAGATGGCCATTGCCGCGGCCTATTCTATCGCCAAGACAGCTGAAGCCAAGGGGCTGCATGAGGAATACATCGTTCCCACCATGATGGAGACCGACGTGTTCATTAATGAGGCTGTGGATGTTGGACTAAAGGCTATCGAGCAAGGCATCGCCCGACGCATCCTGACAGCAGACGAACTGCGTGCCGAAGCCACGGAGAAGATCCTTCGTGCTCAGAAGGAGACGCAGGCGCTCATGCAGGCAGGCGTCATAGCTCCACTACCAGAATCCAAGCTACGCTAACGACCATCCAAGGCGCCCAAGACCGTCTCACGTTCAAAGTACGTGAGACGGTCTTTCCTTTGCTGCATGTCCTCCTATCTCGTGCTCCCCTGGACGCGGACAGCCGTACCATAGGCCAGAATCTCCGCAGCGCCCGACATCGTTTGAGATGTCGTAAACCGCACGCCGACAATGGCATTGGCTCCGAGTTTCTCGGCTTGATTCATCATCCGCTCGATGGCTTGATCACGCGCTTGTCCTAGCATGACCGTGTACTCCTTGATTTCTCCGCCCACGATCGTGCGTAGTCCTGCCATGATGTCACGGCCGATATGGCGCGCCCGAATGGTGTTACCTCGTACCAGACCGAGCGTCTCAACGATCGGTCTTCCTTCAATCTGATTCGTCGTTACGAGGATCATATTTCCTCTCCTTTCGTCGCTCGATGATGAGTCCGCCCAAGGTCAGGAGTACGCCTGCTCCGGCAACCAGAATGAGCACCTTGAGGAACAGACTGATACCCGATGTTCGAAGCAGAGACATCACCACATGGTAGCCAGCAAATCCGACAATCCCCGCACCTGCGACAAGCATGAGTGCATATCCAATCTTGAGCATCGACCACCTCGTCTTCTGAAGCGTTGGACATAGCAATCCTTCCCATCTGCAAGAAGCGAATGCCTCTACTGAATGATCGAGAGTTAGTGTAACTGCCATAGTCTTGGCGGTTCGTATGCAATCAATTGCTCCTCTCCGTAGATTGCTATAGGATATGAAATCTGCGCTGTTTGACTGGAGGAACCATGTACACACGGAAAGTACAGAAGACGGGAGGCTCGACCTACTTCGTCACCCTGCCCAAGCAGTGGGCTGAGGGTGCCGGAATCACGACAGGATCAGAAGTTGACTTGATCCCCAATGATTCAGGGGCGCTTCTCGTTGTTCCCGACAGCGTGGCAGAGGCGAATCGATGCATCATCGACCTGCATGACTGGACCTTCGACCGACTCCAACGCGAAATGATCTCCCGGTACAACGGCGGCTACGGCATTATTTCCGTGCGGGGTGATCGCATCCGCCCTGAGCAGCGGCGCATGGTTCGCGAGATCTCACAACGCCTGCTCGGCCTGGAGATCTTCGAGGAGACGCACCAACTTATCGTTCTACATTCCTTGGTCAACATTAAGGACTTTCCAGTAGGCAAGACCATCGATCGGATATTCGACATTACCAACGCGATGCTCACCGACGCCGTGGCCGCGTTCTGCGAACACGATGAGGAGCTGGCCCATGATGTCGTCGAGCGTGATCGCGACATTGATCGTTTGGTGATGCTGGTTGCCAGGCAGTTCAGTTTGCTGCTTCGAGATCTGATGACAGAAGATGATTGCGGCATGTCACGACTCCAGTTTATGCACCACCACGAAGTCGCCGATCAGCTAGAGCGCGTCGCGGATCATGCTGCCAAGATATCAGAGGCTGCCCTGGCCATGGGAGCACCTGCAGTGAAAGAGGTCACCAAAGAAATCCGCGAACGTTCCAAAGGCTCGGGAGAGATACTCAAGTCAGCTGTCAATGCCTTCATTGCCCGCGATACTGACCTTGCAAATCAGGTCTTGGAGCTTCGCGAACAACAGAGCTGCTTCTTCTCTACGGCCCGCAGTATTGCTTCCGCGAGTCAGCCGGACAAAGCGTCTGCAATCAGTATTGCTTTGGATAGCTTGCTACGCATCGCAGAGTATGGCTTCAACATCGCTGAGAACGCCTTGGACACTCCAGGCACCCGACGACGCTGAGGGTTCTGTTCGCTCAGCCTACCCTTCTGCTAGGAGGGACTTGACCGGCACGCAGCGGGACGGCGTGACTGCAGTATCCGAAGGACAGCTTCGGAGCAGCGTCCACCAGGAATCATGCAAGGAGAGCACAGCCCCTCGTCAATGGGGACTGCATCCCGCGAAAAGTCGGCTTGGCGAGACAAGGGCTC
>SPBW01000163.1 GCA_004525685.1 Candidatus Atribacteria bacterium | reverse complement strand
GTAGTAGACATCGTCCAATCCCTCAATCGAAAGAGCGACGACCTCTTTGGATTGCTGCATCTCCTTCAGGGAGGCGTCGATGTGGGCTTGATCGACGACGTGGAAGGCGTCACGGATTTCCTTGGCTCGAGCCACGCCCAAACCGCCGAGGGCGCGCCTGACGTGGAAACGCCCAAGCTCAGCCACAGAAGGGCGCGATGTGTCTGTCCCCGGAGGCAACACGCGTTCCGTCAGATCGTAGAGTTTCTGGAACTTCCTGCGCTCCGAGATCATCAAGTCGCCCTGCCAGAAGAGGATCTCCAGCGCGCGCTTAGCCGGCTTCCAATCCCACCAGGTTCCGCGCTGCAGTCCAGGCGGCGGCTCAAAGTCCTTGGACGACAAGGCGCCATCGACTCGAATGCGACGAAGGACCTCATCCAAAACCTGTCCGTGCTCTTTCTTCCAATCACTGAGCCAGGCGCGATGGCCGGTGCGATGACGATCCATGCGCGGCAGATAGAAGCGGTAGTCGGCTATAGGAAGAAAGGCGATGGCGTGCGCCCAGTACTCGAAGATCCGCCGATCCACAGCCTGGAGATCGTGAAGGAAAGCAGGCTGATAGTCCGGGCACCGCGCCCACAACGTGTGGTGGTGCGCGCGTGCGACGACGGAAATCGTGTCAATCTGAACGTAGCCCAAGTGATCGATCGCCTGTGCGACGCCGTCCTTGTTCGCGAGTCTGTCCACGCCATCCAGAAGCTGCGACTGAATGGCGATGCGCCGAGCTTCGTGGACAGAGAGACTAGTTTGCTTCATCGTAGGCGGTCCCATTCAAATGATCTGGCGAGATCTTACGCCATCGCCGTTGCAGCTTCGCGGCAGCTGCACTCCGTTTGGCTCGCCATACAACCGATAGCGCGGGTTTGTTTGTGCAACAGGCGACAACAATCCGATCTCATCGTAATCATGCAGTGTTCTTACGCTGACGCCTGCCAGCTTGGCCAACGCCAGAACGGTGCGCGTTGTTATCATCATGAAGCCAGTATGAACGGGCACGGCGCGTGAGAGACAAGAGTTGACACCTCCTGAGCTCTCACGCACCTGAAAGCAGAGAGCTTCGTCTCTCCTCTTGGGCCTGTGGTGCAGAGGCGGGCCTCACGCGGGGCCCGCCTCCGGTGTTGAAGCCCAACGATTCTCTTCCTCCTACGGAGCAGGAAGCGCGGCATAACCCTCGGCGCACTCCGAGTAAGAAGAGCCGGTTATTCGGCTACCACCTTCGGTTTCAAGATAGGGATGCACTCGGTAGTAGTAGTAGTTCCCAACGACTACATCCGTATCTGTATAGCTAGTATCTTCAGTGTATGAGAGGGTCTCGCCGACGCTAACGCTGCAAACATCCGCCCGATAAACTGCGTAACCGGTTGCTCCAGATACCGGGCTCCAGTTGATTTCGATGCCGTACGAATCGTCACTTGCTAACACCTGTGACGGGGCAACAAGGTCAGCATAGCCCTCGGAGCATTCCGAGTAAGAAGTGGCGAATAGCTTAGATCCTCCTTCATGTTGATAATAGGCATGTACGCGATAGGAATAGTGGTTCCTCGGCACTATGCCTGTGTCGGTGTGACTCGTATCCTCAACATAGGCGAGGGTCTCGCCAACACTGGTACCACAGGTATCCGCTCGGTAGATCGCGTAACCGGTTGCGCCGACCACCGGGCTCCAGCTGATCTCGATGGGGCAGAATCCGTCGCTCGCCTGCACGTTCTGCGGTATGCCGAGCAATGGCCTTCGATAGCCGGAATCAGGTGTCTGCCCACCAAGCTCGCTGGAGTTGCTATAGGCCCATGCCTGGACCTTGTACCAATAGGTCGGACCGGCCACAGCACTTGTATCCTGGTACGTCAACAGAGCCACATCAACATCGGCGATCGCAGAGTAGACCCCTCCGGCACTGTCTGCCCGATACACCCGATAGAACGTCGTAGTGGCTGCCCCATCCCACGCAATCGCATCCCAGGTGACTTCAATGTGGTTGGTGCTTGTCCCATCACTCGCTTGGACATTCTCAGGGGAAGGGATTCCTAAGGAGCCGGCATCGCCTGGCGCGTAGCCGCTTGCCACTCCCGGCGATCCGGGGACGTAGGCTATGACCGAATAGGTCCAATTGAAACCGAGCTGTGCATCGTCGCCCCAATCGGGTCCCGCGACGATATCGTAGCTCGTGTCGCTCGTCGAACCAAGGTAGTGCCAGTCATTCCACCAGGGGTTCCAGATGGAGGGAGAATAGGCGGCGGCGCCATCTACCGCGCCCCAACTGAGACGGATCCGATCGAGGTATGTTCCATCGCTCGCTTGGAAGTTCGCAGGCACGCTCAGACGTTGGCACGTCACCGTGTTGTCCGTCGAGGTGGAAGCTGCGTTTGCATTCCGTGCACCATCGGCGGCGATCCCGGCAGAGATCGACACGATCACCGATCCAGGATTCATCACCCCGCTGATCGCAACCTCGTACGTCGTCCCATCGTTGGGCGCGATCTCACTAACCTCCGCCGTCGTGGCTCCGGCCGTGCCGCTGAGCGTCACGTCGCCGTCCTCGAAGCCCGTCACCGGCTCGCTGAAGACCGCAGTGAACAGCACGGGGGCCGTGTTGGTCGGGTCGGGTTGCACCGTAGCTTGGTTGACGGTAACTGACGGACCAAGGGAGTCTACCGTGAGCGTGCCTTGGATGCGCTCGTAGCTTGGATCGATCGCGTTGCCGGCGACATCGTGCGTCACTGCAGGATCGATCATCGTGTCATAGATCTGCTCTTCGTCGTGATCGAGAACGGTCTTCCAGGCGACAAACTGCGAACTGGTCGTCCAACCATAGGAGATGTTCGTGAGAGGGATGCCCCACGGATCACTGTAGGCGCGCAGATCCCCCATCGGTTCACTGAAGTCGAGCGTGAGCGAGATCGTAGAGCCGGTGTCGGCATCCGTTAGGAATGGATCGCTGAAGGTTGCACTTACCGTCGGGTTCTCGGTGTCAACCGAGAACACATTCGCCGTCACTGTGGGGTCCGGCATCATCCAGTTACCGGCGACGTCCAGAGCGCTCGTGGCGTAGATATCGACATCGAGTGATGTCTCGCCGACATCGGCGACGGTGTAGTCGCACTCGAAGCGAGTTGGCGAGACCCATACCTCACGGCCATCAGGAACCAGCGTTCCTGAGGCCACGACGTCCGGTGCGAACCACCAGACAGGCGGGCCGCTCTGATCCATCTCCTCGTCAAACGTGGCGATGAGCGTGACAGTCTCTCCTGCATCGGCGTCACTCAACATTCCGTCAGACAATGCATCGCCAGTCATCTCAAACACACCTGCGGGATTCTTGGTGTCGATGTCGAATGCATCGACTACGCCGTCTCCAGGATGAAGGTTCGCTGCAAGGTCCTTGGCCCTACCGTAGGCAATGTACACATCGTGATAGCAGACATCGAGGTCGACCACATCATATGTCGCCTCGTAGGTTCGCTCATCTATCCACCTATCGGATGCAAGAACAAGGCTATCATGAACGACGACGGTATCCTCCCCATGTACTAACATGATGTCAGGGGTTCCATAAGAGACCTGCATCATGGGCTCGCTGAAGCCGATGGTGAACGTAAACGGCGATCCGCAATCGGAGTCGCTGATCAACACATCACTCACGGCTTCGCTTGTCGTGACCGGATTCTCCGTATCAATGGCAAAAACAGACGAATCGTTTGAGGCAGCCTGAGCATTCCCGGCAGGATCCGTTGCCCCTGTCGACTGAATGTTGATCTCCCCCGTATCTACGCCAGCATCGGCCAAATCGTAAAGAGCCTCGTAGATATTCGGTGCGGTCCAGCTGCCGCTTGTCGGGCTGAGCGTTGATGAGACATCAGGGGCGAATACAACTGCCGGCACAGTACTTGCGTCCATTGATTCGCTGTACTGAAGCGTGACAACGAATGGTTCCCCCGACCACACATCGGAATCGTTAATAACCGTAGCGGACGTGAATCCGTGTGTAAGCGCCCAACCGTCACTGACAGTAACCGAGACTACAGAAGGGTTTTCCGTGTCAATCTCGAAGACACCGAGCACGGTGCGCTCTATCTGCACGTTCCCAGCCACGTCTCTGGCGGCAGTGCTGATGACATCGACGCTGGCGTAGCTTACATCCAGATCCAGCACGTTGTACGTTGCCTCGTAGGTGTCGTCATCGAGCCACGTGCCGGAAGCAAGGGCGAAGCTCCCGTCAATGGGCGTGCCTTCGCTCACGAATCCGATATCAGGTAACCAGAACCCGAACGCCGACATGGTTTCGCTGAAATCGAGCGTCACCACGAATGGGGTCCCGACATCTGCGTCCGTGACGATCGGATCGCTTGCTGAGATGCCGACTACCTCAGGGGGCGTTGTGTCGAATGTGATGACATTGTCAATCGACGTCGATGTGGCATTGCCATTGCCAGCTGCATCCTGTGCTGCGTTTGCGGGAACAGAGGCGACGATGGTGCCATCGGAGATCATCCCGCTGACGGCGATCTGGTAGGTTGTGCCGTCGTTGGGTGCAACTTCTGTTACCGCAGCTGTTGTGGCACTGGCTGTTCCGCCAAGTGTCACGTCGTTGCCTTCAAAGCCCGTCACCGGTTCATCAAACACGGCTATGAAGGTGACCGGAGAGGAATAGGTTGGATTCGGTTGTTCGAAAGGAACTTCCACGGTAACGCTCGGAGCCGTGGGATCAATCATTAGAGATCGTTCCTCACTGTAGTCTCCCCAGCGTCCGAGAATGTCCTGTGCACGGACTTTCCAGATGATCGTGTAGACCGCATCGCCTTGTGATGGAAGGGTATACGATGTCTCAGAAGAGGCTGCCGTTGTGCTTGTCTGGGAAGCGTCAGCCCACGTGGTGACGAGAG
>SPBW01000309.1 GCA_004525685.1 Candidatus Atribacteria bacterium | reverse complement strand
GTACCACAGCGGCCGAATCGACATCACTCACGGTGTTCCGCAAGGCGAAACCCGTTCGAACGCGTAGCGTTCGCGTTCGCAGATGCGAAACTCGCGCGAGCTGGCTTCATCCGTTAGGATCAAGCCAGTTCGCGCCCGTAGCTCAGTGGATTAGAGCGTTGGCCTCCGGCGCCAAAGGTCACAGGTTCGAATCCTGTCGGGCGTACAGAAGGGGAAGGGCTTTGCTGCCCTCCCGTATATATGGACCAAATGCCGAATCCAGAGGTCCTAGAGCCGAGCATGCAGGGAATTCTCCGACACACCTCTTGCTGCAAGGATGGAACCCAGCATAGACTGAGGCTGTACATGTTTGGAACACCGAGACGAATCATGATGGTTCGCGCAATCTTAAGGAGGTCCATAGTGCGCAGGATACTTGCCTTTTCAATCGTTGCCCTCGTCGCTGTCTCCATGGGAGTGCTGGCCTTGGAGTGGGAGGGAACAGACTGGGGATCGGAGGTCGTTCTGAACTCATCCACCGGACTTCCTGCCATCGTTTTCCACGCAACCATCGAGTACTCGGAAACTCCAACATCGTATGATTTCGAGGGTGGCTGGGAAGCTTACCAAATCGTAGGAAGCACAAGGGTTCCTCTAGACATCGCCCCTACATCCACATTCCTCCACGGAGACACCCTCGCCATCTATACCACAACCTCTCAGATTCCGATCCAGACCGGTAAGCAATACGGCGCGACCCTCGCGTTGCACGATACGGTCAATGGCCTGTTCTTCGAACACACCTACACCTACACCGCCGGCGACTTGCTGCCCTACGGGATCTCTCTGCGCGGCTGGGACGGTTCAATCGAGGACATTGATCTTGGCGATCTCCCCGACGAGGAATTGGAGGAACTCGCGCTTCTTTATGACCAGCTGAAGAGATGGGCCACATCGCCAGAGGATCAGACCGTGGAGGCATTCCTCCGCGGTGACGCCGCAGCCAGACCCGATACAGCCATTCTTCGTGGCCAGGAGGAACAAGAAATCGATCGATGCACGTACTCCGCCTGCGGAGCGGCATGTTGCAGCACGTGCGCAGAGCATGTAGAGGACGAGGAAGCACAACCAACCGAAGGCACAGAGGAGCCGACACCGGATGTACGCATCGAATGCATCGTGTACGAAGGCGCTCCTTTCGAGGAAGACGGCAATGAGTACGTAGAGCTCAAGAACTACGGCGATCTCGAACAAGATCTTCTCGGCTGGACACTCGGGAAGAAGAGCGATCGAAACCACATCTTTACCTTCATAGAAAGCTTCATGCTCGAGCCCGGAATGTCAGTTCGCATCTACACGAACGAAGCCTATGCCGACTCGAACGGATTCTCGTTTGGCCTCGAAGAAAGTCTCTGGACCAACGTTCTTGAGTATCCTATCTCGCTGATCCTCGTCCCCTTGGCGCCGGAAATCAGCGCCCCTTCCGGATTCCACTTCACCTTCACCGTTGCGCTCACGCTAACCATCTACACGCTCGCCTCACCCAGCGACATCAACTACATCCTGGGCCAGATCGCGCAGTTCAACCAGGATTTCGACGGACGCATCTACGTCGGGTCTGGAAGCTCCATCGCAGGAGGGGCAAAGACGATCTTCATGCATAACGCCGCATGGCAAGTGCTGGAGGCCGCTTCGAACGAGATGAGGAACCGATAGGCCGACTCACGCGACTCCACAGCAATGGATGCGGGAGGAAGCGCGAACAACGCAGCAGGTCGTCGCGTATCCCACTCGGAGCGGAAGGCATTGCCAACCTGCTCGGGCGTCGCGTAGAATACCTGCGTTCAAGAACATGGGGAGCGTAGCGCAGCTGGTTAGCGCACCAGGTTGTGGTCCTGGGGGTCGCGGGTTCGAGTCCCGTCGCTCCTCCCATCCACCGCGAACGGCAACCTGTTTGGTTGCACACGCGTTCGCGGTAACGTATCTGCTTGAGATTGACACCAAGCACGATGTTTGAGCTATGCTCAAACTCGATACGAACTCAGCGGAT
>SPBW01000098.1 GCA_004525685.1 Candidatus Atribacteria bacterium | reverse complement strand
CGGTTGCGTTGATCCATCAGTGCAGTCAGTGACGAATAGTCTGCATCGTGTCCTCCACCCGAAGAGACACTGGCTGCCCCGAACATGAATCCAAATCCCGTGCCCAGCTCATCTTCATTCCCAGTTTGCTCGGTCACCATACGTACGGTGTAGCGATCGTCTCCATACGCGGTCACGACAAGCTCAAGAGTCTGTGCCCCGGTCATGTCTTCGGATGTTACGTTGTAGAGCATCGTTGTCGTTCCCAGGGGAAACACATCAAGATCTGACTGTGCGACCGCTCCCACACCAGCTAGCAATAGCCCCATGCCTGTTAGGATTCCAATTGTCTTTTTCATAGTTACTCCTTCGCCCATCTTCGTTCCGTTTCATCATGCAGACGCTTGATGAACATCTCGTGGAGATGGATTGTCAATTGTTTGGTTCTGAACTCTCTTGCTCGTCTTTCCCTCTGAACTGGCTCTGATACAAACGGTAGTAGGCGCCGCGCTGTGCAAGCAGCTCATCGTGATGGCCCTGCTCGACAATCTCTCCGTCCTCAATGACCACGATCTTGTCGGCCTTGCGAATGGTTGACAAGCGATGCGCGATAACGAAACTCGTTCGCCCCTTCATCAATTCAAGAAGAGCCCGCTGAATCTGAATCTCAGTTCGCGTATCCACCGAGCTGGTCGCCTCGTCGAGGATCAGAATGCGAGGGTCGGCGAGGATGGCTCGTGCGATCGCTAGTAGCTGCCGCTGGCCTTCTGACAGATTGGCGCCTCGCTCTGACAGCTCGGAAGCGTAGCCTTGAGGCAAACGGCGGATGAAGGCGTCGGCATTGGCGAGCTTGGCGGCCTCGATCACTTCGTCATCAGAGGCATCCAAGCGTCCGTAGCGGATGTTCTCCATCACGGACTCAGCAAACAGGAACGACTGCTGAAGCACAATCCCCAACTGCCGTCGGAGCGATTCTTTATGTACTGTGCGGATGTTTTCGCCATCGATTCGAATGGCCCCGGCATCGATGTCATAGAATCGAGTTAGCAGATTAACGATCGTCGTCTTGCCAGCACCCGTGGGCCCGACCAGAGCAATCGTCTGCCCAGCTTCCGCGTGCAGGCTGACATCCCTGAGTACGGGCACATCGGGCACATACCCGAAATCGACATGCTCGAAGGTGACGTCGCCTCGGATTTGTTCAAGGTCAACGGCATCTTCTGTGTCCTCAAGATCAGGTACCGTGTCCAGCACATTGAAGATGCGTTCTGCACCGGCTAACGCTGACTGGACCTGATTGTAGAGGTCGCCAAGTTGCCGAAGAGGCTGAGCGAATCGCCGCGAATACGTCACAAACGTGGCGATCAGACCGATGCTAGCCATGTTGTTCAGAGTGAGCCATCCGCCAAGCCCGGCTACGACGGCCACGTTGGCATTGGACAGAACACCCATCATCGGCATGATGATCAAGGCATAGGTCATCGCATGGATCCCCACATTGCGGACGGTCGCATTGGCAGCGTCGAACTTGTCCAACACACGATCCTGTTGCCCGAACGCCAGCACCACACGCTGGCCGCTATAGGTTTCTTCTAAAGCACCATTCAGGACGCCGAGATTCATCTGATAGCTGCGAAATGCGCTCCGCGTCTTCTTCCCGACCAGGGCAACCATCCCCATCATCAGCGGGAGGAAGATCATCGATGCGAGCGCAAGTAGCGGGTTCAGGATGAACATCACAATCAGAATCCCAACCAGCGTCAATAGGCCGGAGAAGAGCTGGGTCACGTTTTGGCTCAGCACACGGCTGATAGCATCCATATCGTTGGTCAACCGGCTCATCAATTCACCTGAGGATCGGCTGTCATGGAAGGCCAGAGAAAGACGCTGGATGTGTGCGAACAGGTCTCCTCGCAGCACGCGCATTGCTTTTTGCGCAATGGTGGCAATCAGGATGCCTTGGCCGGTATCGGCAATCCAAGCGATGGCATAGGATGCCAGCATGAATCCGACGATACGCAGCAGGACCGCCAGCGATTCCTGTGCTACCAGCTTGTTGATGGCAACGCCCATCAAATAAGGCCCAAGAAGTGCTACAGCCGTCGCAAACGTGGCGAGCACCAAGACTACGAAGAGTACTCCGCGGTGCGGGCGCAGATAGTCCAACAGTCTCCGCAGCGTCCCCTTGACGTTCTTGGGTTTCTCGAAGCCCATCCCATGTCCGCCGCCAGGACGCATCATGTTTCTCGGACGTGCTGCAGGCGTAGGTTCAGACGGCTTGTTGCTAGACACAAGCAGACACCTCCTTGGACAGGTTCTCATTTGGAGGAAGTTCGCCAAGTTGCGACTCGTAGATCTCGCGATAGATCGGGCTTCTTTCCAGCAGCTCCACGTGCGTTCCCATCGATTCGATACGTCCCTTGTCAAGCACGAGGATCTTGTCTGCCAACAGCACTGTGCTGATTCGCTGTGCCACGATGAAGCGGGTTGTCGAATCCTCAGAGTCAGAGATCAGCCGATCCAAGGCGTCTTGAAGCTTGACCTCGGTTTCGATGTCCACGGCACTGGTCGAGTCATCCAAGATGAGTACCTGTGGCTTCACGAGCAACGCGCGGGCAATGGCAATGCGCTGTCGTTGCCCACCGGATAGCGTGACGCCGCGCTGCCCGACGATCGTGTCGTAGCCGCCAGGGAAGGTATCAATGAATTCTGAAGCCTGAGCAGCCTGAGCAGCCTTGCGAACATCCTCATCTGTGGCATCCAGCTGCCCATAAGCGATGTTCTCGCGTATCGTTCCTCCGAACAGCACGGCCTCCTGAAGCGCCATGCCGATGTTAGCGCGTAGCGATTGGATACTCAGATCGCGCAGATCGATGCCGTCGAATGTAATGCGACCGCTCGAGACGTCGTAGAAGCGCGGGATGAGGTGAATGAGCGTTGATTTGCCAGATCCCGTAGCGCCGAGGATGGCCACTGTTTCGCCAGCTTCGGCAGTGAACGTCACATTCGAGAGCACGGGCTCCAGTTCGGCATCCCCATACCCAAAGCTGACATCTTCGAAGGCAATTCGCCCCTTGGGCTTCTCAAGACGCCGTGCATTTGACTTCTCTTGCACCCTAGGATCGGCATCCAGGACTTCGAGAATGCGGCTGGCTGAGGCATCAGCGGCTGCGATGGGAGCGAGCATGCCTGCCAGCATCATCAGCGGGAACAATGCGAAGGCTAGGTAGTTGACAGATGCGACAATCTTGCCTGCAGTCATGCCTCCGGCGACCGTGGCTGATCCGCCATACCAGATGATGCCCGCCACGCCGAGGTTGAGGATGAGGGTCATCGTGGGCATGAGGACGGCAACCAGGCGCATGACTTGGATGTTCTTGTCCATCAACTCGACATTGGCATTGTCAAATCGCTTCACTTCGTGCTTCTCGCGCACGAACGCCTTCACAACGCGGACGCCGGCCAGGTTCTCCTGCAAGACAGTGTTCAGCCGGTCCAGCCGTTTCTGCACCCACAGGAACATGGGACGAACTCGGCGCGAGAACCAGAAGATGAACACAGCGATTACGGGAATGAATGCCGCCATGATCAACGCCAGCTTGGGGCTTGTGATGGCCAAGAGCACGGATGCGCCAATCGCCCAGATGGGCGCTCGCGTAAGAATACGCAGGATCATCATCACGATCATCTGTGTCATATGGACATCGGATGTCGATCGCGTAATCAGGTTTCCGGTCTGCAGTGTGTCAAGGTTTCCGAACGAGAACGACTGCACCTTTCGCATCAGTGCAGAACGCAGGTCGTGCGCAAAATGTTGAGAAACATGAACAGACAGGTAGTTGTTGCCCAGCGCCAACAGCGCCGACACCAAGGCAGCGGCAAGCATGATCAGTGCCGTCGACCAGATGACCTGAAGGTTCCCAGCGACGATCCCTTGATCGATGATGCGTTGTGTTAGCCGTGGGATCAGTAGATCGGCGGCCACCATTCCCAAGAGCAGAGTCAGCGCGATAACGGCATAGAGCCGATAGGGTTTGACGAATCGATATAGCTTGAAGATCGACTTCATGCAGACGCCTTCTCATGGTCAGATGTGTCCGCGGACACCGGTCCCCGGCTCATAGAAACTTCACCGTGTTTCGGCGTGCGCTCATCAATCTCATCATCTTCTTCAAAGCACGGCGGCATGGGATGAGGTTCTCCGGGAGTGAAGCGCTCATGGAGCTTCATCAGCAACTTCCTCAATGTATCCTGTTCTTCAGGTGTGAAGACGGAGTTGAGGTCATCTTCCATTTCCTTGAAGACACGTTTGGCCTCAAGGCTTAGCTTCTTGGCCTTCTCTGAAGCAAACACGCGGACAACTCGTTGATCGACCGCATCTCGTCGCCGTTCGATCCAACCATCGCGTTCCATGCGTTGGAGCATGTTGGTGACGGATGCGGGGCTGATGTGCATGAACTGAGATAGCTCGCGTTGCGCCATCCCGTCGTGATGCCACAGGTGGATCAAAGCGAATCCCTGCCCTCGATGCAGACCGATCTTCTCCATGTGGCCGCGCACGCGATGTCCCGTCATGCGACATACCTGGGACAGCAGTTGGCCAACTGTCATCTGTTGAGGCGATTGTCGTTTCTCATTCATTTGTTAGCCTTCCAAACGTATCTCACCTAATGATTAGGTAGCTAACAATATCCTGGAACAGGGCCCGTGTCAAGCACTGGGCAATGCCGGGCAGAGAACTAGTTGGATTGGTTGAGCCACACGACGTTTGGACCACCGATCATGCCATAGACAGGGATGAATAGGTCGAGATCGCCGTCACCATCAAGATCGCCCACGCCGGGGCCGCGAGAGTCCCGTCCTCCAAGGCGCACGCCGCTGTCGATGTAGTGTCCGTCGCCTGAATTCAGCCATACCTGGTTGTCCTCGGCAGTCAGAGAGAGGAAGACATCCAGGGATTCATCCCCATCGAAGTCCGCCAGCACAGGCCATGCCGCTCTTGTAGCAGGAAACTCAGTATCTTGGCTGATGAAGCCGCCAGCTCCGTCGCCCAAGAGGATGATCGGTCGTCCAGCAACGCTTCCTGACCCGTTGGTATCAATCACGTCCACATCGCCGTCGCCGTCGAGGTCGCCAAACGCCGCTCCCCACAAAGCATGTACTGCTGTGGCGTCATCCAGTCGCCACGACTCAACGAACCCTCCTGCTCCGACATTGGACAGGACGTAGTACCCCTCGCTGTCGACCTCGACGAACGCATCGGCATCTCCATCAAGATCTAGATCGGCAAACAGCGTCCCGAACGGGAAATCGTAGTCCGTCTCCGACAACATCCCGCCACCGTCATTCAGGTAGACGGCGCTGAGGAACTCGCCAAGAAGGCTCATGTAGGCGACAAAGGCATCGAGGTCGCCGTCCGAGTCGATATCGACCAGCTGGACGAGGTTCCCGCTCAGCGGCGAGCCCCCGAGTTCCTGACCGGAATCCACAAATCGGCCTTGCCCGTCGTTGAAGTACACCTTGCCAGGCAGGCAACGCATGTTGTAGCCCGCGCACGCAATCACCAGATCCAGGTCGCCATCGGAGTCGAGATCCCCGATGCCCACGCCGTGCCCTTGTGGAGTCAAGAGGTCGTCCGTGTAAGTGAAGAGCCCGGTGCCATCATTCAGCAGAACACGACTGGGCGTTCGTCCTTGATTGGCGAACACGGCGTCCAAATCCCCATCGGAATCGAGATCTCCCAGAGCCACCTGGAATGTCGTCGCATTTCCGTATCCGTCGGCTTCGATGAACTGCAACGAAGGCTCCCCTTCGGGAGGGGCAAGACAATGTGTAGAGAAGCAAAGTGCAGGCAGAAGCAGCATGCATGTGAGCAGGGGGAAGCGCCGTGACCTTCGTGTCAAGAAAGATCATCTCCTATCGAATGGGTGCTGTCAGAATACACGACCCACGTTACGCAAGCGTCTCCACGAGCTTTGCTCTCAGAGCAACGCCTGGTCCATAGCGCCGCAGATCAGGAGATCGACACGAGCACAATGCCGGAAAGCACAAGACCAATGCCAATGAGCGAACGCCAAGGCGGGCGTTCTCGCAGGAAGATGAACGAGTAGAAGAGTGCAAACAGCAAGGTTGATCCACGGATGGGGGAGATGACGCTTGCTGGTGCGAGGTTGAGTGCGTGAAGCCACAAGAGCCACCCCAGGAACGCTCCACCGACAGCCGAGAGGACGACGAACACGAACCCTCTTGGCTCAACTCGTCGCGGAATGCGGGGTCGCAGGAATGGCAAGAGGACCAGCATGCCCACGGCGCCTGAAAGCGCGAACACAAGCAACAGAGATGCAGGTGCCAAGCCCCCTTGAAGAGCGAGTTTGGCTGGCACGGTCTCCGCGAATCCCCACAGGACGCCTGTGATCAGTGCAAACGCGCCGCCGATCCACGCGCGTGGCTTGACTGAGTGCTTGCGCTCAGCAAGGAACACAGCACCTGCAATCGCGAGAAAGGCAGCCACAATGACCCTCCACAGGAGCGGTTCTCCCAGCATGAGGACGGCACCAAGAACGCCCCAGAGAGGGGCCGTGCTCGACAGTGTAGTCGCCTGATAGGCCGAAGTTCTCTGCATCGCCAACAAGTAGAAGAGGCCGCCAAGCGTGCAGTCCAAGAATCCGGCAATGGCAGCGAGCAGGACCGGTCCCCAGCCAGGGAATGCCAGCTGGCGCGTCGCGAGGGCATAGATGAGAGCAAGGACTGAGACAAGCAACCATCGTGCCACGGTGTAGGTAACGGGATCCATGTACCGTACGCCGGGCTTGGCTGACGTCATCCCGATCGCCCAGGCTGCAGCGGCCGATACGGCGAGAAGAATGGCGATGCTTGGCATGAGTCACTCCGGTTCTTTAAGTCAGCAGAAGATGCCGCGGAGTTTACGATTCCGTCATGCAAACGACAACACCGTGGATGGGGGGTTGTGGGGCTGGATATAGTGTATAATGCCGCTCAACTACTACGAACAGTGGGAGGTATTGAACGTGACATCCTATCGAAACCTAACAAACTCAATCCGTGTAAAGACCATCGCGCTACTGGCGATTCTCGTTCTGATCAGTGTTGCCGGAGTCAGCCAGCCAGCCAAAGAGGTGGTTCTGGAAGAGCTTCGCGCAGAGATCATCCCAGCTGAGGGAACGGAAACGCTTTACGACATCCCTCTTTCCCTGACCTCGCTGCCACAGTTTGTGGAGTGGTGGTACACCCTCCGCCCGCTTGTCGAATCGGACACGCGCTATTTCGATGCGCTCGATGTTTTGGTCGCCCCGTGTTGCGACGACAATCAGGCGTACAAGTGCTGCTGCGAGAAGAATGGCAACGCATGCAACATCATCCGAAGCGCCAAGGGGCTTGCCTCGCACCTTATCCACGATCTGGATTACGATGCAACCCAGGTATCAGAGAGCGTTCTGCAGTGGCTTCAGTTTGCTCGCCCTGACTACTACATGGCAGATGAATTGCGAGATCGTCGCATGAGTCCACTCTATTACGGCCTTACAGCCCAAGGCTCCTGCTATCGCGGACTCTGCGAGACCCCCATCTCCGAAGGTGGCTGCGGCGGCATGGATGAATTGATCGAACCTTCAATCGAAAGCTAGCTTCGATGCCGTGTTACTAGGCATCAAGACCGTGCGCCCTCAGCGCGTCATCCGCTGAGGGCGTTTCTCTGTTGAGAAGCGATTCTCCCCCGCATGCTTGGCTTGCTGTGATTCACGGCTAGACTTAGGGCCAACATGATGACGCACCCGATCGAGGTCGTGATTTTGGGAACTGCGCAGGACGGCGGCATTCCGCAGTTGGGATGCCGGTGTTCCCATTGTCAAGCGGCTTGGCGTGATCCATCTCGCCGTCAATGGGCCGCCTCGCTCGCGATTCTCGATCATGCTGCCAAGGAGATGTGGCTGGTGGAAGCGACGCCCGACATTCGCGAGCAGATGCATGATCTTGGCATCAGCTATCCCGAGTATCGCCTTGTTGGTGTACTGCTGACGCACGCGCACGTCGGCCACTATCTGGGATTGGCGCTGTTGGGACGCGAATCGTGGAACACGCGAAGGCTGCCCGTCTTGTGCACGTACCGATTGGCCGAGTTCCTGCGAATGAACCAGCCGTGGAAGCAGCTGATTGAGCTGGACAACATCGCGTTGTCCGTCATCGAGCCCGATATCCCCGTCCACTTGAGTCCTGCAATCATAGTCACCCCCATTCTCGTTCCTCACCGCGACGAGTTGTCAGACACCGTAGCATTCCACATCG
>SPBW01000300.1 GCA_004525685.1 Candidatus Atribacteria bacterium | reverse complement strand
TCAACGTCTCAGCTGTCCTGAGAGAAGTGGCGGAAGACGTACAGCTTGAGTTCGTGGATCGGTCGGATGACATGGCATTCCGGGCATTCGTGATAGCTTGCCCCCAAGATACTCAGCTCAAGTTCCCATTCCTTGCTCAAGAGCTTGTCGCGCCGCGCCAAAGCAGATGCTTCATTGTCGAAGATCAGAACTGAATCCCGACTCTTCTCGTCTGTCATTGCCGTTCTCACTCCGCAAACACCGCAAATCGATCGAATCTCGAAGCTGTCGCTCATACCATCCTCCTGAATCCACACAGTACCAAAAACCAGCTACTCCTTACCACGAAACTCACAGGGAGAGGTTATGCGCTAACTCTCGTATTCGGGTGTTGAGAGAGTCTCCTTCATGCACTTCGTGCTCTTCATGGTGAAGAGTTGTTGAGCATCATGGACTCGGTGCGGCCTTCCATTCTTCAGTCCTAGACTCGGGATCAGCATGTTGTCGGATCAAGCTCGCGCCTTGCCGTGCCAATTGGTTGCCGCTTCAGGCTACGATGACTGGGTTTGTTCATCGTGAGGACACTTCCTTTTTTACCCCAAATATCGTACTGTTGCCTCATGCAGACTCTGGTTCCACCAGCCGGTGCTGGACGAGCTGAGTTTGCCAAGGAGATAACATGGCTTTTGGAGAACGCAGTATGATCGACGTGAAACATCTGAATCTGAAATGCGCCGATTGTGGACAAGCAATTGATGAGCTTCCTTTTGAGCCGAAGTCTGACCGTCCTGTGTATTGCGGCGACTGCAACCGCAAGCACCGCCCACCGAGAACTGGTGGCGGCGGAGACAGCAGGAGTGGTGGAGGCAACAGGAGCGGTGGAGGCAACAGGGGTGGCCGCCGATAGGGTGGCAGAAACCGCAACTATTTGATCGTGATGGGCGGGTCGGCACTCACCGGCCCGCTTTTTCTTTGACGGCCGCGTCACCACACCCCGCAAGCATGCGCAACACGAACTTTGCCTCACGGTGCGCAACAAAGAGATTCATTTGACGAGCTTGAAGGCTCAAGTAATAGCGGAGCTGCGCGATCGGTTCGCTGCTCCGAGAGCAGTCAATCAGCTAATCAATCACAAGAACGGCCCGAGCATCCCGATCTGGCTGCAGAAGCAACAGCACTGGGGATCTCCGAAGAGGACCTGATCGGAGCATTGGGAATGCCAACTGATCGGCCCGAAGGCGGCCCTGGAGGTGAAGGCCCAGAACAGATGGGACGCGAGCCCCCGGTGATTGATTTCTCCGCGGCAGCAGCGACGCGAGGCGTTACCGAAGAGGCATTGATTCAAGCCTTGGGAATCCCCGAAGACGCCCCGCTGAATAACGGACCGCCAGCCGGAGGACAGGGCAGGCCTCCGCACGGAGGACGGCGATAACCCTTGCTTGACGACAAGAAGATCATCTCACAAGCCCCGTAGCACCCGATGCGGCGCTTGTCATTCTGATCTCATGGGGCTCAGCATGCCAGAGACACCAAGACCATCAGGTCTCTCCGCCCATCGCTCTGGCGCCCGAGAGACTAAGACGGCTTCGTTCTGTTGTCCGCTTTCTCAAGCGTCGGAAGCACAACAGGGGACTCAAACTCAGAGGCAAGAATGTCCATCAGCAAGACATCGATCTTTCGAGTGCCATTGATCTTTGCCTCGCGCTGACGTCCCGTAATCTGGAACCCTAGCTTCTCGTAGCAGCGGATGGCGCGCACGTTGTCTTCGTGAACGATCAGTTCGATGCTGTTCAGATTCAGAATGTTGAATCCGTAGTCGAGAAGTAGGCGTAGCGCGTCTTGCCCGAAACCCTTCGACCACTCGCTCTTTTCGCCAATCATCGCCGCCAGCATGGCGCGGCGGGCAATGGGATCGACTCTAACGAGCGCACACCAGCCGACGGGTTCGTCGGTCGCTTTGTCTGAGATCAAGAAGGGATGGCATTTGTTCTGAATGAATCGTTCGATGACCTCTCGGAATTCCTTTTCTGTCCCTGGCGTTCGATGGCCGGGAGAGGCTGCCAGTTGCCCCGTCTCCAGGTCGTTGTGCCAGCGATACCAGAGGCTTGCATGCTCCGGTGTCAGAGGTGAAAGGTACGTCTTCTCGCCTTCCAGTTTGCGTACATTCGTCATGCGAAGTCCTCCACAAGGGTCATTCAGGCGGTGTATCTACGATT
>SPBW01000293.1 GCA_004525685.1 Candidatus Atribacteria bacterium | reverse complement strand
GGATGTCCTTGATGAGCGCGTTGATCCTCTTGAGCATGCGGTGGTCCGTCTTGTGCCAGTGGAGATACTCCTCCCACGACTGCGAGGAGAAGATGACGTTCACTCGACGAGTTCCCTTGGCGTGCCCTTCCCCTCCTCGAGCTCATGGATGGATTCAAAGAGTCGCCTTGCATTGCGAGGGCTCTTAAGAAGGTACGACGTCTCGATGAGGGACTCGTAGTCCTCGAGGGAGATAATGACGACTGCAGCATCTCTGCGCTTTGTCACCATCACCGGTGCATGGTCTTCGCAGGTTCGTGGTCGCGACTTTGTTATTGGCGTTTCTATGCCCAGTCCACCCTCGTTACAATGCGGGTCGGGTCCTGCAATGCAACATCGCGCGCGGGGTAACACCCTGCATCGTGCCGCATCGAGATTCTGGGGACGCAAACCTGACTCCGCGGCCTTGGTCCTGGCTTGTGAGAATGAGATTGAGAGAGCCTTACGGGCTGGGTAGACTGGCGCACGTGAATCAGCCAAGAACGACAACGCGCGCGAAGGTCAGGGGGCGCGTCTCTGTTTTTGGTGTTCGGCAACGCATCAGTTCAGGGTCACCGCGGAAGTCGGCACCAAGTTGGAACGAGATCAGCACTACGCACTAAATCGTAATTCCGCGGAGATGTCTTTCTTGGATACAGCTTGGGGTAATTTGACAACGATCACCTGCCGAACGGTCTGCAGCAAGCTCCGGAACCAGGTTCTCGCGTCAGTCCCGGGATCGCATCTTGAAACGCAAGGCGAGAAACTACTGGAACGATCTGGAGATTGTTAGTTCTCCCAAAGCATCCGGATCGGGACAGCATGGAAGCCGTCACCGAATCCAGCGCTGGTCTCGCCGTCGTAAAGGACGACCCCTCGGGTGAACCGTCTTCCCGTTGCCAGTTGGAGTTTTCGCAGCCCGCGGAAGTCCCGCTCCGTAACGGTTGCGGATGCCTTCACCTCAATGCCAACGATATTCTGTCCGGCGTGCTCAAGCACGATGTCGACCTCATACCCATCGCGATCGCGGAAGTGATGGAAGCGGATGTCCGTGGGATGCCAGCTGGCTTGGCGGCGAAGCTCTTGGAACACAAACGTCTCCAGCAGATGGCCGAGCGTGCCGCGGTCCGCTGTCAGGCTTCGACGGTCGACGCCAAGCAACGCGCAAGCAACGCCCGTGTCCCCAACATGGACCTTGGGGCTCTTGACAAGCCGCTTGAGCCGGTTGCTGTGCCAAGGTGACAGCGTGTCGATCAGGAAGATAGATTCAAGCAGTGTGACGTACTCCTGAATCGTCGGTCGGCTCAGCTGGAACGGACCTGCCAGATCGGCGATGTTGCGCAGTTGAGCGGTCTGCCCGGCAGCGAGTGTCAGCAAGCGAGGCAGCACATCTAGGTTTCGTATTCTCGCGAGATCCTGCACGTCACGCTGAATGAGGGTTCCGATGTATTCACGATACCACGCTGCCTGTCGGCGGTGAGAGGATCGGGCAAGCGCTGCAGGATAGCCACCGTCTACGATACGGCCCACCAACTCGTCTCCGAGTCGGTGGTGGGAGCGCATGGGGAAGCCAAGATCGAGGAGTCTGTCGAGGAAGTCGGGCTGGTTCCCGGCGAGTTCGCATTGCGCGAGGGGATGCAGCCGAAGGATCTCCATTCGCCCAGCAAGTGAATCTGCCAGTCGCGGTACAAGAAGTGCGTTGGCCGAGCCGGTGAGAATGAATCTTCCCGGAGTACGATCTCGGTCGACAGCGGTCTTGAGCGAGGAGAACAGCTCGGGTACGTGCTGGACCTCATCAAGGATAGTCTTGGCGGGCAGATCGGCGACGAATCCTGCGGGATCGTTTCTTGCTGCGGCTGCCACGACGTGATCATCGAAGCTGAAGTATTCATAGCCTCTTGCCTCGCCAAACGTCTGAGCCAGCGTCGTCTTGCCACATTGACGGGGGCCATGGATCAGGACAACCGGGGTATCCGATACGGCTTCGGCCAGCGATGCGGCCACGAATCGAGGATGCAGAGCACAGGTCTCCATGTCGGCTGATTGTAACTTTCGATTCCGGCTGTTTGCAAGTTACGGTATCGGCTGATTGCAGGTGTTGGTGTCGGCCAGATGCAAGTGGGACGGAACGAAGCGTCGCAACGCCGCTTGGCAGGAGTCAAGAGGTTCGGGGCGCATCGAAATTCTTGGTGTTTCGATGCCCGCCCCACCAGCGTTGCGATCCCGCTGATCACTGCCCCCTCTCTTTGATCGCTGAGCATGCCGAGCGAAGCACAATTCGCCACG
>SPBW01000056.1 GCA_004525685.1 Candidatus Atribacteria bacterium | reverse complement strand
TCAGATCCATAACAGATGCGACGTACCCGGCTTCGGACGTCGTGTCCATGCGCAGGATGAGGGCAATGGCTATACTTCGGGGACTGCGCAGGGCAGTACGACAGGAGGACTGCATGAGTTTCCCAAGATTTCTCTTCCGCGTAAAGGACCGTCAGATTGAAGAAGAAGCACAGAATCTGGTTGCGCACTTCGGCATCAAAGACGTCGAGATCCGCCGCGACGACACCATCAAAGACGCCTGGTTCGAAGACAATGTCGCACTCAAGACGACCTACGGGCTGGACGACATTCGAGAGTATATGGAAAGGTTGACGGCGAAGTAAGGGGTTGGACTCTCACTAGAGCAACTTGGATCTCAGGCGGCTCGACAAGTAGTCAATGGCCCAGACGGCGACTACGATCAGCAACATAACAGTGCCTGCGTTCGCATAGCGCTGACCTGACAGGTAAGCGATGAGGCGTCCCCCGATTCCTCCTGCTCCGACGAGACCGACAACCGTCGCCATGCGTACGTTGATGTCAAAGCGATAGAGAGTGAACGAGATATATGGATTGACGATCTGTGGCACAACACCATATCGAAGGACTTGGAAGCGGCTTGCTCCGGTCGCGGAAATAGCCTCCATAAGTCCTTCATCGATGCTCTCGAGCCTCTCGGCATAGAGCTTCGTGAGGTCGGCAATCGAGTGGATCCATAGCGCGAGAACGCCGGCGAACGACGCGTGCGCGGAGGTCACCCAGACCAGGAAGACAATCGCCCAGACGATCGGTTCGATTGATCGGAATATGCTCATGATCCCTCGGAGGATCGTGTAGACGGTCCTTCCGATGGCTCCTTGAGTAAGGTTGCGAGCTGCGAAGAAACTAATCGGAACAGCGATGATCGTGGCGAACAGGGTCGCCATCACTGCCATGAAGATGGTGACGATGAGATCGCTGAAACTGTCTTTGAGAATCGCCAAATTGGGGTTGACCAGAGCCCTCCACAATGGAGCGACACGGTACGCATCGGAGAACAGCCGGACAAGGTTCTGGAACGTGATTGTTACGCCAACGGCGGCAACTGAAACAACGACAAAGAGCGCCATCAAGTAGATGCCGATCGAGCGACGATACCAGGGTCTCGGGCGAATACTGTCCACGATCAAAGGGTGGAAGCGCAGACCAGACCAACGCTCATGCAGGGGCGGCGACGCAAGAAGTCCGGCAAGCGGAAGGGCAGAGATGTGCCAGCCGAAAAAGTAGACCACCGCTTGTCTCAGAGTCGGCGGGCGACGGTCTGCTCCGAGAAGTCGAACGCGAAAAAGCGTGTGTCCAAGGGACACACCAAAGCTCTCCCATAGGACGGCTATCTCGACAGATCCGATCAAGAAAAGCCACCACGGTACGAGGAAGTAGGTCGCGAGCTCGGGGCCACGTGTAAACCAAGAGTAGGTATATGTAATAAGAATCCACGTGGTTGCGATTATAGCGAAGTCCACGATGAACGGCTCCCAGGCCTTCTGTATCTGCCCTAGGCTGCGGCCCAGCAGGTTGATCAGCTGGGAGAGGGGCTTTGTAGATCTACCAGCGGAACTCATCGCACGATCCTTTCCCGGAGCCATCCGCTCAGATAGTCCATCAGCCAGACGACGACGACGATGCTGACCACCACGGATCCGACAATACTCCATTGCCCTTCATTCTTGTAGTAGAAGAGCAGTGTTCCGACACCGCCTGCGCCGACAAGCGCGATGACAGTCGACATGCGCACGTTGATGTCCCAGCGGTACAACGTGAACGCCCAAAAGGCTGGTACCACCTGTGGGATGACCGCGTAGCGGATCACCTGGAAGAAGTTGCCTCCAGCAGCCCGGATTGCCTCGCTGGGGCCCTTGTCAATCCCTTCTACCTGCTCTGAGAAAAGTTTTCCTAGTGCGGCGATAGTGTGCACAGTCAATGCTAGGACGCCAGCGAACGGGCTTCCCCATCCTACCCATACCGCGAAGATGGTTGCCCAAAGCAGGGTTTCGATTGCGCGAACGATATTGAAGAATCCGCGCACAACGGTATAGATCACGAGGCCAACTGGGTGGAAGCTCATGATGTTCCGCGCACCGAGAAAGCTCAACGGGAAAGCGACCGCCGTTCCCAGCACAGTCGACAGGAGTGTCATGAGCAGTGTCAGAACCATCAAGTCCAGGATGGCGAACGATCCGCGCCGCAGAACGAAGATAGGATCTTCCTTGAAGAAGTATCGAAAATCGGGACGAGCGATCTTCTGAAACAGGTCACCTGCCTTGTCGGCTCTACGGGTTAGTACGGAGAGATTCGCCTCGATGATCGTCCATCCGAGCCAAAAGGTCAGTCCGAGAAGGAACAGGCTCATGATCCCCCACTGCGTGGTTAGTGCGCGTTTCTCAGGTTTGCGGACTCGAGCAATCCCCAGCGCATCGTTGGCGTCTGTCTCCTCTCTGTCTACCTCTCTTGTGGAACGCAGAACGGTTCCTGCCGCGCGATCATGCAGCGGTACCGCAGGGTTAGACCAGAATCCGACGCATGCGACGGGAACGGAGAGCTGCCAGACGGCGATTCGCAGCAGGCGGCGAACAAAGGAGATCCTCTCCCCAGAGGTCGGGTAAAGATCGAGCCCGAAGGCTCGCATGCCAAGACTCCTTCCGAAGTTGCGGCAGATGACTGTAAGTTCCAATGTTGCGATGATCGTAAGCGGCCATCCCCACGAGGGGAGCGTGAGCGTGTCATACCAGTGGCCGGGAATCCATGTGTACCAGTAATGGTTGAGGAAGAACATCACCGCATATGCGACGTATCCCCAGATCATCCAATCCAGCAAGAACGAGAAGGCGCGGTTCTTCAGCGCGGTTCGCGCACGAGTGTGTAGGAGGTTGCCCAGCAGTGTCGAGCCATCTAGTCGTTGATCCATGGTTGCCTTCCTAGCGGACCTCTACCTCTTCTGCCTCTTCGCCGTAGATCTCCTTGAACCGACTGTCGTCGATATCAGATGGGAGCCCGTCGAAGACGAGCTCGCCACCCTTCAGGGCGATGATCCGCGTTCCGTATCGGCGGGCAAGAGAGAGGAAGTGAAGGCTTGTCAGTACCGTAATGTCGTCGCTCTGGTTGATCTCCTCGAAGTACTGCATGATCGAGTTGGATGTCGCAGGATCAAGGGCCGAGACCGGTTCGTCAACAAGGAGTAGACTAGGTTGTTGCATCAGGGCGCGTGCAATTCCCACGCGCTGCTGCTGTCCGCCGGAGAGTTCGTCGGCCCTGACGTACGCCTTCTCCTCAAGCCCGACACGCTCGAGGCTCTTCATCGCCAGTTCGTGATCCGCTTTCGAGAACCACCCGGCCATCGATTTCCAGACCGGCGTGTATCCGAGACGTCCTGTGAGGACATTCGTTAGCACCGTGGAACGACTGATGAGGTTGAAATGCTGAAAGACCATCCCCATGCCTCTGCGCATGCGGCGCATACGAGAGGAGGGAAGGCTTGTGACATCAACGCCGTCTAGGGAAACGCTCCCCGATGTGGGTTCGATCAGGCGATTGATGCAGCGAAGGAGGGTCGATTTCCCCGATCCAGAGAGGCCTATGACGACAAGGAACTCGCCCTTCTTGACGGAGAACGACAGGTCCTTCAGAGCTACAACCTGGCCGCGCTCATAGACCTTTGTCAAGTTCTTGATTGCTAGGTGACCGGACTGTTCCATAAGTGAGCTCCGTAGAGCACCGCAGGAGGAAGCCCTCCTGCGGTGCTTGGTTAATTCGCCTTGTTGCCTAGTCTTCGTTGACGCGTTGTCCGGTGGCGCGCCGGTAGACGTCGTAGATCGAGTCGTCGATTTCCTGAACGTCGGTCCACTTGTAGAACCGAGTATCCGACCAGAGTCCCCAGCCGGGGCCCGGATTCTCCGATGTCCCGATGTGCAGCTTGATCGCATCAACGACGATGTCCTGCAGGTTTTGTGGGAAACCGGCCGAGAATGCGAAACAGTCGTTCGGGATTGGGCCAACGAGGCCGAGCACCTGAACGAGATCAACGAGTGCCCACTTGTCGCCATACGCTTGGCCGCCGTCGGTGTACATATCGCCGACCGACTCACGCAGATCCTCCACGGTACCGCGGATCTGCTCTGGGTAGAGCGCTTGATTCCAGTAGTCCCAGATCCAGAGTTCCGGGTCCCAACCGTCGAACCAGTAGTTGACAAAGCCCGGCTGTGCTTTCATGGCTTCCAGGATGTGGGCCGGCGGCTGGCCGGGATTCCAGAAACCGGTGGAGAAGTCGGCCTGCTTGTCGAGAACGTTGATGAGCGCCCGTTGATGGCTATTGTCGCCACTCGGGAGCGTCCCGCCGAATGTAATGCCGAGGTCGGCGAAGTACCCGCTCGGGAGTTTGTAGCCGGACGTGGAACCTTCGCTTGGATACGCCCAGATCTTGCCCTGAAGGTCGTAGAGGGACGTGTAGCCGTATTCACGTAGCGTGTAGATCGCCGTGTAGTAATACGGGAAGCCATACCGAATCGATCCGAGGCGTGGGATGGCCTGGAAATCGGTTCGATCGGCGATGGTGATGTACTGCTGTGTCGTTGGCGCGCCCATGACGTCGCCTTCAGCTGCAACAAACTCCTCGATGAACGCCTGATAGTCGATCATGACACGGACATCGAAGTACAGTCCGGTTATGTCCGAAACTTCCTGCGCAATCTGCTTTGCGATGTCCTCAAGATACTGCGGTTCCTGAGACGGAACGAATAGCCAACGGATCGGGTTGTCTCTTGTACCTAGATCCTGAGCAAAACCGATGACGCTCAGTGCCAAAACGGCAATCAGCGTCAGAGCCAAAAACCTACGCATGGTGCACCTCCTGGTGTTTGCAGCAGAGCCTCGGGAAGCTGGCGGGGAATGTGAACCCCAATCCTGTTTCCCACTGTAATCCTCATAACGCTATCATAGGCTTTGTCGTACCTGTGAGTCAACGCGTTACTCTTCCTGTTTTCGCAGCTATTCTCGCTTGTATGGAACGCCAAGCGCTTTCGGGAACCTGACTCGTCCGATGGCACCGGAGACGACGAGCAGCGTCACAACGTAGGGAAGCATGTGCAGAAACTCTGCGGGAAGCGGGAATCCGGGAACTGTGTCCACGACCAACCCAAGACTGCGGAAGAATCCGAAGAGCAACCCGCCGAGAAGCGCCAAGATTGGATTCAATCCGCTGAAGACGACGGTCGCCAACGCGATGAACCCTCGCCCAGCAGACATCCCTTTCGTGACGAAGCCAAACCAGGCGACGCTCATGTAGGCGCCGCCAAGGCCTGCTAGCGCTCCGCCGACTGTGGCGGCCAGCATACGGATGGCGTTGACGTTGATTCCGGAAACATCCGCAGCTTCCGGTGCTTCGCCCGCAGCCTTAAGCATGAGTCCAGCTCGCGTTCGTTTGATGAACCAGCGAACAACGAAAGGAAGGATCAGCGCGACAAGAATGATCGGACTAAGCAGGCCGAAGGGAGTGTTGAAGCGGAACAGGTGTTGTTCCGCCGGAATGGTAAATGCGCCGGCATTGCTGCTGAAACGAATCATCCCGAATTCGACGAACCCAACGGCTAACATGTTGATTCCGATACCGGCAACCATCTGCGTTCCTTTCCAATATGTGCTCACGAAGGCGAACGCAAGGCCAATGAATGCTCCTACTCCCATCCCGATGGCAAGACCGGCCAGTGGTCCGGCTGCCGCAGCTCCGAGGGCTCCGGCGAAGGCACTAACGAGGAGTATTCCTTCCAAGCCGATATTGAAGAGCCCGGCCGTCTGTCCGATGATCTCCCCAACGGCTGTTAGCGTGATCGGAACCATTCCCTGGAGCGTGAAGCCAACCAGCATTAGGAATATGGCCATATCAATTACCTCCGCCCTTTCGATGATGTAAGCCGTTTCATCTCTTTCACAAGGCCTACTGAGTGACGTTTTACGGCAGGAAATACGCGTGCCAGCTCGGGAACCGACATAGTGAATACAATGATACCCATCACCAGACGCACCATTTGGACTGGAACCGGGCTTGAGGACAACTGCATGAGCCGTCCACCCGCATTCAGCCCTCCAAAGAACATGGCTGAGAAGAGGATGCCAATGGGGTGGTTTCGTCCCACCATCGCCACCGCCATTCCATCAAACCCGATGTTTCTTAGCTGCCCATGTAGGCGATACATGGCATGCGTTGCCGAACTCCCCATGAGGATCACAGCGGCCGCCAAACCGGCGCTGATGCCGCCAAGAACAAAGGCAAGAAACATCGTGCGCTTGTTCTTGATGCCACCATAGCGGGCGGCGGATGGATTGAGGCCTGAAGCTCGAACCTCGTAGCCCACTGCCGTGTGCCACAAGACGAAGTACACGATCAAGGCGAACCCGATCACGATGAAGATTGCATAGGTCAGATCCGTTCCGCGTATGAGCTTGGAGAAGATGGCGCTCGGTGGAATGGCGATCGTTTGATCGGCTGAGAACGGGTTCAGAAGCACGGCGCCGATGAGGAAGATGGACAGGAAGTGCGCGATCCAGTTGAACATGATCGTCGAGATTACTTCGTTTACGCCGCGTGTCAGTTTCAGAATCGCGGGTCCGATGGCCCATATCCCGCCAGCAACCATGGCAAAGACAAGGGCGACGACGTGATGTAGCCCTGACGGGAGAACGAAGAATCCCACGCTTATGGCGGCCAACCCTCCCATGATGACCTGCCCCTCTGCGCCGATATTGAACATCCCTGCGCGAAGGCAAATCGAAAACGTGAGCGCTGTAAGAACAAGTGGTGCTGCGATTGCGCCTGAGTCTGCGAGCCCCCACTTGTCTGTGAACGCGCCCAACAGCATCGTCTTGTAGGCGACAATGGGATCATAACCCCACACCCACATAATCAATGCACCGAAGAGCAGCCCAACAATCGCGGCGAGCACGGACTCAAGAGCTGGGTGCAACCCAGTCAGCGTACGATGAATGCCACGCAACAGGCGAGAGGCTTGTTTCTTGTCTTCTGTCATGCCACTGCCTCCTCTCTGACGCCGCCCATCAGAAGCCCCACACGTTCGCGCGTAAGCTCTTCTGGAGGGCAGACGGTCATGAACTGGCCTTCATACATGATGGCGACGCGATCGGATAGTGCGAGGACTTCATCGAGATCTGCTGAAACAAGAAGAATCGCTCGTCCAATGTCGCGCATTTCAACGAGAAGATCGCGGATGTATTTGGCTGCACCGATATCCAGCCCGCGCGTTGGTTGGCTGGCAACGATGATGGCTGGATCCTTGGCCAATTCTCGACCGACGATCAGTTTCTGCTGATTGCCTCCAGACAAGCTCTTTGCAGGTGCGCTAGGTCCTGTCGCTCGAATCTCGAATCGGTCCATCAGTTCGCGCACATGCTTGTTAATCCGTCCCCAGCGCAAGAACGATAGTGGTCCCTTGAACTGCTTCCACTGATGAACGCCGAGGATGGCGTTCTCTGCCAACGTAAAGGGGAGAATAAGGCCAAGCTCCCAGCGATCTTCAGGAATATGGGCCACGCCTAGCTTGTAGATTTCTCTTGGATCCTTGCCGAGGATATTTGTGCCGTTGATCGTTGCCTGGCCGGCAATTGGAACACGCAGACCGGTTAGCGATTCAACAAGCTCGGACTGGCCGTTTCCTTCGACTCCAGCTATGCCAAAGATTTCTCCGCCATGGATGTCGAATGACACATCGTCCACTGCCGTCTCTCCCGTATTGCCTTTGCTCGTAAGGGATTGTACGTGGAGTACGCTTTGAGTTGCTCGATCGACTGGCTTCCTAACCCGCCGAATCGGGAGGTCCCGATCGCTCAATTCTACAGCGTCTGCCTCATGCTCAAGGACCTCTCCAACCATGAGTTGCGCTAGGGTCTCGGTCGTTGATTCCGATGTTCGAACGTCCCCCACCAATTCCCCGTGGCGAAGAACGATGATGCGATCCGTAATCGACTTCACTTCCTTAAGCTTGTGCGTGATGAGAATGATCGACTTGCCCTCATCACGCAATTTGCCAAGGAACACAAATAGCTCATCGACCTCAAGCGGCGTAAGCACCGATGTGGGTTCATCAAGAATAAGACAGTCGACTTCGCGGGTTAGCACCTTCAGGATCTCCACGCGTTGCTGCTCCCCGACGGCCAGCTTCTCGACAGGGACATCGAGAGGCACATGCAATCCACTCTCGGCCATTAGTTCCTCGAGCCGTGCTCGTGTGTTTGCGAGTTGAGTTCGCGCGAATGGACGTTCGTGGCTTAGCGCGACGTTTTCGGCAGCCGTGAATGTCCCCACGAGAGCGAAATGCTGATGAACCATGCCGATTCCAAAGGCAAGTGCTTCGCGAGGGCTGGAGAACCTGATTGCACCTAGCGGCGATGAAACCCGGCCGCTTGTGGGGGGCAGGAGTCCAGAAAGCATCTTCGTCAGCGTTGTCTTGCCCGCCCCGTTTTCTCCGAGCAGCCCGATGACCTCACCTTGGTGAATGTCCAGGCTAACATCTCTAACCGCCACCGTTCCATCTCCGTAGATCTTGGTAATGCGCTCCGCTCTGAGGTAGTACTTCGCGATTTCATCAGATCGTGGTCTCTTGCTCATGATTTCACCCGAACCTGCCCGAGATCAGTAAAAGAGAGGAGAGGAACATGGCGCTCCTCTCCTCATTTTCGGTCACGTAAGTTCCAATGACGATACCGGATTCTGCCTACGGCGCGCCGAGCGTGTACTCTGCTCGAACTGCGGCCATATCGTCATCCGTATTGGCCGTAACGACCTGGATCGAACCGTCGAGAATCCCGGCTTCGAGTTCCGCAATCGCATCCCAAATCGCATCAGACAATGCCGCGCGCTCCGTGGCCCAATTGGCGATGGTCTGGTAATAGTCAATCTCCGCACCAGCTGCGATACCAAACTCGATGAACTCGAGGAGGTCTGCAGCTTTGCTGAGCTTTACACCGCTATTTTCTAGCGTACCAACATATCCGCCAGCCAGACCTGCAGCAGCATTGGCCGCGACTTGGGCGCCGAATGTGCCTTCCTCTACGGCTTTGATGGCCTCATACACGGCTACGTCTACGCGCTTCATGCCACTGGCAAGCGTATGCGAGAAGTAGTCGTTGTCCGCATCGACGCCGAAGTAATAGGGAGGACCGACAAGCGTGCCCGCTTGGGTGTGGGCATTGACGATGGCTCGGTGATCGCCGAAGCCGACGGGGCCAGCGACGTTGTAGACGCCCACTGCTCCAGCTGCAAGCTGTGCTGTGGTTGTAGATTCACCAAGCTCTTCATCATCAAACGAGAAGATGTAGTTGTACAGAAGGTTGATTCCCGGATCAGTTCCGAAAAGCTCTCCCCACTTGGTGTTCGCCCAGGCGATCCCGAATCGGAGCCCAGCTTCGAAGTGATAGAGAACCGAACCCGGGATTCCAAGGACTGCCCCGAAGTGCGTGTAGCCATACTGTGCGGCTGTCATGGCACCCAAAGCGCCGACAAGCGCCGACATCTCGTTTTCGTTGAAAACAAGGTTCATGATGTTCGCACCCTGGGTATTCCACGGCGGCGGACCGGCTGCAACGTCGACGATCGCGAATGCTTGATCAGGGAAGTCGGGAGCGACTTCATTGAGTGCGCCGGTAAGGAGGAAGCCTGTGGCGACAATCAGATCAAATGAGCCGTCTCGAGCTGCATTGCGAACGTTCGGGACGTAGTCGTTCTCCGAATTGCTTGCGATGTCGACGACTTCCCAGCCGAACTCTGCTTTTGCTCTTTCTGCTCCAGAGAATGCCATATCATTAAACGATTGGTCACCTCGACCACCAACATCCAGAATGATTGCCACTTTCTTCGCTGAAACGGCGAAAGAAAGCCCTATTACCAGTACAAGCCCTAACACGAGAAGTCTCTTCAACACGCCCTCCTATGAGGTTCCGAACCAGTGTCACCGTCTTCGGTGCCCGCCTTATGTGGCTCCATTCTAGTCCAACCATGAATGGTTGGCAAATTCTGTAGTTGGGGGCGTAATTGCATCTTGATTCAGAAAAGCGCCTATTATTGGGCAGTTGGAGACATGTTGTATCTGAGCAACCGGTCTGACTGCCTTGCTGTTTGATGGCTTGCCTGCAAGTCGGGCCATAGTCACACGATTGGAACAGGCGTACACTTCGCATATGAGAACACCAGTGCTTGCGGGATTGATGGTCTTCATCCTGGCATTGTCTGCTGTGTGTAGTGATCCTGCGCAGATGGGCAGTGGCTTTGCTGAGGTGTATGGTTCTTTTGCTCCGCTTGTTGTTCTTCACCGCAGCTATGCCGACTACCTTTTCTATGGGACGGACGTCGTGGTTCCCGAAGGCGTAGCGTCGGCGTGCGATGAGACGGGCTATCAGTTGGCGCTGCTACACTTGGAGCTTCTCTCTCAGACAGGATCACAGGTCTTGGCCACGCTTCCTCGCTTGACCCGGCTCAGAGCCGATGTTGCCAGCTACTGCGACGCCTACTCAGAGATACTGACGAGCATTGCTCTTGTGGAGGACATTGATATGGCCATCCTAGAGGATGCGAGCGAGCGCGGGATGTTCTCTGCCATCTATGCGCTTCAACAAGGCCTGCAATTCGCCTTTGAGGCGTATCTGGAGGGGATTGCTGGCGAGCGAGGCATGTGGGAATTCGCCGTGGCGTTCGCATTGAAGACGGTGCTGGATCAAGAAGAGATGTCACAGCTTGATGAGGGTTTGCGAGGCATTCTGTATGGCTCTGAACAAGCAGATGCTCCGCCAGCATTCCTACCTCAAGATGTGGCGGATGGTATCGCTGCGTTGGTCGAATTCCTTGGCAGTCCAATCGCCTCAGAGATGGAAGGACAGATTCGAGCGCTCATCCAACTGGTCTATGATTACGTGATGGAAGAGGCCTAAAATGGGGGAGGGAAGGCGGGCTGCTGAGTCCGCCTTCCCGGGGTAAGAACCGTTGGCTGTTCTACCGTACTCGTATTCTTTCGTGTTTCCGCTTGTTTCGTGCGGACAGCCCTCAGTTCTTATCAAGGTTCATGCGCAAGGAGACGCACTGCTCGTACAGTGCGGAAGTTGTAAGGAGGTACGATGGAAGGTTCTCCAGTCGTTTGGTTCTCCTCGCTTGCACTCGCCTCAAACGCTCTTGTCTCAAGCCAGGAGAGAGTACTTCGAATACGGCAGCCTGCCCTCGGAATCTGTGCGCTTCTAGCAGCCCTCTGACGATGTTCTTTACGCACGAGTCTCTAGATGATAAGGGACAGCTGTCTCTTGCGGGGAAGCGGGATTCGTAGGAGTGGGCGCTGTTGAGCTTCTTCCTTCACTCGGGCACGTGGTGACGCGGCTATTCAGCGCTGTCGCAGCCAATCGCAAGGCCTACTAGAACAGGGGATTTGGATCCTCCTACTCCAGCAGGCCGACGACGAGCAGACCTTAGGTTCGAC
>SPBW01000111.1 GCA_004525685.1 Candidatus Atribacteria bacterium | reverse complement strand
GCCCTGGAACCGAGCCTGCAAGATGAGATCATTCACCGCACGGCGCACAGCGCGTTCTAGTTCTCAATAGCTATAGATCAAACACAGACACATCGGTCACTTGCGGGGACATGGCAAGAGCAGCGATGTATCCCTTGGTTACGGGGATCTCAAGTAGCAGCTGATGCTCAAACTCGCTTCGCACAAGCTGTGGCCCGTCTGAGTGGAGAGCGATCTCGCATTGAGAGAGTCCAGCAGGAACGCCACTGCCGACTGACTTCAGGTACGCCTCTTTGTGAACCCAAAGGCGGAAGAAGGCGCGCGCTTGCTCGGCCTTGGGCACACGAGTAACAGCCTCGATCTCGTTTTGAACAAAGAACCGTCTCGCCAGCCGCACGAACTCAGGCAGGGTTCGCATTCTCTCGATGTCCACACCGAGTGCGCTGGTAGACACACCCACGAGGCCCAGACTGCCCGAATGGGCCAGGCTGAAGTGCAGTCCCGAGTTCTCAGGCCGCACAATCTTGGGGCAGCCTGAGGGCTCGCGCTCGATTCCTATTTCGACCGGAGAGCACAACAGGTATCGAGACAGAATGTAGCGCAGTCGCCCCCAGGCGACCACGCGCTTGTCTCGCTGCTGAGATGTGAGGAGCCGATCAAGCGCCGCACACTCGACTTCGCCCAGCCAACGGCCAAGCGCTGTCATTTCCTGTCGGGCCGCAATCAGGGGGAACCGCCACACATGCACCGTGTTGGGGCCAAGCTGCGCATTCTGAGAGTTCGGCATGGGATCAGCTCGTCTCTCGGAACTGCGGAACCAGAGCCTGCAGCAACGTCATCACGGACTCCTTGTCGCCATGGCGCGCCGCGTTGATCAACTTTGTCAGAGAGTCCAGCCAATCGGCTGTCGGGCGAGCCACATGGGCGATGAGCAGGCGCTCATGAGATGCTGCTTCTGCGCCCTCGTCTTCTGTCAGAAGCTCCTCGCGCAGTTTCTCACCTGGACGAACGCCTGAGAATACGATGGGAAGATCCTTGTGGGGCTCCAATCCATAGAAGCGAATGACATCTTCAGCCAGCTTCACAATGCGCACAGGATCGCCCATGTCGAGCACGAGCACCTGCCCTGATTGTCCGATGACACTCGCTTGCAGCACCAGCTGTACCGCCTCTGAGGTCACCATGAAGAATCGCTCCATGTCGGGGTGCGTGACTGTGATGGGCTGCCGCGCCTCCACTTGATCTTGAAACGTCCTAAGAACACTGCCCCGACTTCCCAAGACGTTGCCAAATCGAACCGTCATACAGCGGGTCCCTGAGATCTCCTGATTTCGAACCAGTAGTTCGGCAATGCGCTTGGTCGTTCCCATCACCGAGGATGGATTGACGGCCTTGTCTGTCGAGATCAAAACGAAGGCATCCGCTTTGCTACGACAAGCAGCCTGCAAGACATTGCGCGTTCCCTCAACGTTCGTCTTGACGGCCTCACACGGGAAGGCCTCCATCATAGGCACGTGCTTGTATGCCGCAGCGTGATAGACGACATCGGGGTTTTCAGCAGCAAGAATCCGATCGATCTGCTCGGCGTCACGAACATCCGCCACAACGACGCGAACGTCACGATCAGGAAAACGTAGACGCAGATCCGATTCTAAGTAGAACAATCCCGTTTCGTTGAAATCCAGAGCGATCAACCTGGCGGCACCAAATCCCAGCAATTGACGGCATAGCTCCGTACCAATCGATCCGGCCGCTCCCGTAACCAAGGCTGTTCGTCCGGTGATGTGCTGAGATATGCCCTCTGTGTCAACGCGTACGGGATCACGCCGAAGAACGTCTTCAGGGCGTGCCTCGCGCAAAACCGACGTTGTCACGATGCCCGCATAGAGTTCTGACAGCTGGGGGATGATCTTTACATCCGCGATTCCCGCACGTCGTGCCAGCTCAATCGTCTCACGAATCACGTGAGGCGGTGCCGAAGGAATGGCGATCAGTACGGTGGAGATGTTGAGTCGGCTGATCTCTTTGGGCAGGGATCGTCGATCGCCGATCACGGGCGCATTTCGAATCGTCTGTCCGAACTTGGTCGGATCATCATCGAGCACGCCAACGACGGCAAACGTGTCATCCATCTCCAACGCTCGGATCAGCTCTGTTCCCGCACTCCCAGCTCCCACGACAAGTGTTCGTCTACCAAGGTTTCGCGTCCTTCGCGCAGAATGGAGGACCAATCGCCTCGACACGCGAATACCGAGAATGGCCAGCAAACAGATGGCAAAATCGATTCCAAAAACAGAGCGAGGCATGCCAATCCAATGCCCGATGTCGCGAAACACAAGCTCTACTGAGGCCAGTGCAGCCGTCCCCGTTACGCATGCCAGCGCTGTGTGTGTCAATTCCCCAAGTCCGATGTGTTGCCAGCTGAATCGGTAGACTCGAAACGCAAGGAACACGGACATCTTGACGGCAATCGCTAGACCTAGGGCTCGCCAGATCGTTGCAGCATAAGGTTCGGGAATGCGGAACTCGAAGCGCAGCCAATAGGCAACCGCCATCGAACCCAATACGAGAGCACCATCGATACCCACGCGCGTGAGGATTCCCCGCCATCGCCTCAGTCTTGGAGAGAGTGACATGATGCCGATTCTACCGCGCAATAACCGCTGAAAGCGACTCAACCACTGTACGAATGTCTTCCTGCGTCATCTGCGAGTAGAAGGGCAGGGCCAGCGTGCGATCCGAGACGGCCTCTGTAATGGGGAACTGCCCTCGCGAGGTTTGCAGCGCGTGCGCAATGAAGGGCTGCAGGTGGATAGGCTGGAAGTAGTCGCGACAGCCGATGCCACGAGCCTGCAATGCATCGATCACTTGGTCGCGATCGGCTCGATCAAACGAGTCAGCCAATCGGATCACAAAGACAAACCAACTCATGCGGACGTTGTCCGCGACAGTGGGGCGCACAACCTCGCGCATTCCTTGCAAGACCTCTATGTACCAGCCAGCCACCTGGGCTCGCGAAGCCACAATACTCTCCAATCGCTGCAACTGGGATAGGCCCAACGCTGCGGACATCTCGTCGAGACGATAGTTGTACCCCAATCGAACATGACTGAGCCATCGGGTATCGCCTCGGCCTTGGTTGGCCATGCTCCGGCACTGGTCAGCCAATGCCTCGTCATCTGTGACGACCATTCCCCCTTCGCCCGTCGTGATCTGCTTGTTCGGGTAGAAGCCAAAAACGGCCGCATGCCCGAACGACCCACAGGGCTTGCCAGCAAGCTGTGACCCAAGAGATTCCGCCGAGTCTTCAATCAGGAAGAGGTCGTGCTTCGCTGCGATCTGCTCGAGCCGATGCCAGTCCGCTGGATGTCCGAACGCATCCACTGCCAAGATAGCCACCGTCCGTGGCGTGATGGCAGCCTCGACCCTTCCTGGGTCGATACATAGGGTGGTTGGATCGATATCTACGAACACGGGCGTCGCCTTCTCAAAGAGAATGCACGTCGTTGATGCGATGAAGCTGAACGGCGTCGTGATGACCTCATCTCCTGGGCCGAAGCCCAACGCACGAACAATCAAATGAAGCGCACTGGTACCGCTGTTGACGGCGACGGCAAAGCGTCGTTGCACCGTGTTAGCCAATGTGCGCTCAAACGCGCTCGTTTGTGGGCCCAAGGACAGTTGTGTTCCTGCGAGTACCTGGCTCACTGCCTCGATGTCCTCTGGACGCACGTCTGGCTTCGACAGCGGAATGTGCATGGGATTTGTCTCCCCGTTGCCTCTCATTCCAGGACCCGCGCCGGTACACCCACGGCCGTCACATCCGAAGGGATGTTCTGAGTCACAGCTGCGCCCGCCCCAATGATCGACCGGGCTCCAATGGAACAATGGGGCACGACACACGCGCTGATACCCACATGAGCAGATCGCCCCACGTGACAACCGCCGGCCAGGTGCACACCCGGCGAGAGATGCACGAAGTCCTCGATCACGCAGTCATGATCGATGCTCGACATCGTGTTCAGAATGCAATGATTGCCAAGAACTGCCATGCTGTTCACGACAGTCCCCGCGAGCACCACTGTGCCAGTACCTAGCTCTGCAGACGGACTGATCAGGGCTGATGGATGGATGACCCGCGCGAACTTCACATTTCGCTCAGCCAGTCGATTCACGAGCGCTTCTCGCTGCGCGTTGTCCCCGATGGCAACGACTGCACGGCAATCCTCATTGTCAAATGATGTGAGATCTGTTTCATCCCCTACCACAGGAATGCCCAGCAGTTCCGCTCCCCAGCGATTGGGAGACTGATCGACGAATCCAAGGATATCGAAGCCGCAGAGCTGTGCGGCTTCGGCGACAACCTTGGCATGCCCTCCTGCTCCGAAGATCACCAACGATTTCGTCATCGCGCATCCCTTTCAACCTCATCCTGCTTCGGTGCTGCCACAAACATGTCATTGACCCCATCAGGCCCGTACAACCCTTCACGTGTGATCAAGACCTTCCACAGCGTACGAAACAGAATCGACAAATCCAATCTCAGCGACCAGTGATCGATGTACCACACATCCAGCTTGATTCGCTCTTCCCACAAGAGCGCGTTTCGCCCCGACACCACAGCAAGGCTGGTGATCCCCGGCTTCATCTCCAATCGCCGTCGCTGAAACGCATCATACTGCGCCACTTGATAGGCAAGCGTCGGCCGAGGCCCGACCAAGCTCATGTCGCCTGCCAGTACATTGAAGAGCTGAGGCAACTCGTCGATCCCAGATGCGCGTAAGAACCGGCCCACTCGCGTAATGCGAGCATCGTCGTGGGAGACCGTATGGCCAAGTCCCTTGTTCGAAGCGCCGACGACCATCGTTCGAAGCTTCCACACGGTGAGGCTTCTCCCGCCTTGTCCGATTCGCTCTTGTCGAAAGCTGATGGGCCTACCATCACTCAGCAGGATGGCAATCGAAGCGATGGCGAGAACAGGAAGAACGGCAAGCAGAAGAATCAGGGAGGCAATCAAGTCGATTGCCCGCTTGAGTGCATGCTTCATCCTGTGTTCCCCTCTCCCAAACCGCCTGGGCCCATCAACACGCTGTGGAAGCGATCCGCTAGCACATCCCAGTCGTGATGCACGCGCAGATAGTCTCGCCCTCGCTCTCCCATAGCGATCCTCTCTGAAGGCTCCATGGTTGCCATCTTGATCAGCCCATTGGCTATACATTCAGGACACCGAGGCGCGACGGTCAACCCCGCGCCAGACAGCGCCACGTAATCATGAGCGACGTTGCCCGCAAACAGCACAGGTGTGCCTGCTGCGAACGCATCGAACAGCTTGTTGAGCGAGATCCCGTACTGGTACAGTGGCGACGACTCCATCAGAGCAATGGCAACATCCGCTTCTTGCAGTACAACCGGAACGCTCTTCTTGGGAACCGTATTTCGGAACTCGACATTCCGCAGATTCTCTGTACGCGCCCTTTGGATCAACGCCTGCTTCAACGGGCCGTCTCCTATCAGGACAATCCGGATGGACGCATGTCGCTCCTCTAGAATGGCAGCCGCCGAGAGAAGATCGTCCAGCACATTGGCACGTCCATGCGCCCCGATGTAGACAGCGCGGAGAGCGTCGTCGTTGGATTTCTCGAGGGCCCTAGGCGTGGCGACAGAGCCTCCATTGGCGATCCATGTGACGCGCTGTTTCGCTACACCCTTTGACTGTAAGTATCTCCAGGCTTCAGGCAGCAGCGAGACGATGTGATCGGCTCGTCGATAGAGCCAGCGCTCCACCACGCGAAGGAAGAGAATCAGCGGGTGCCCCGATGCATATCCACCGAGGGCAACCAACGAGTCGGGCCACAGGTCGCGGATCTCAAGAATGAATCGAGCCCGCCATCGCGTGCTCAGCATAGCCGCAGCCATGGCAGCCAACAGGTGGGGCGTCGAGCCAACAATCACATCGGGGTGAGGCAGTTGCTCCTTGAAGCACCGCCGCCCTCGTGCCCTGGCTCGCCATGCGAACTCCAGCATATTGAACATTCGAGCCAGAGAGTTGCCTTTGTATCCAATCCGCGCTGGAATCCAGACAAAACGCACACCGTCGATCATCTCCACATGCCCGGATGCGCGCTCGCCGTGGGATTGCGTTGCATGGTGAAACTGCGACGCAATGATCGAGACGTCCATTCCCAAGGCGATCAGGCGCTTCGCTAATTCATAGTGCCGAGTTCCACCGGGTAGCGACGGCGGCTGTGCGTAGTGATTGATAATCCAAACGCTACGTAGCGGCATCACGCCACCAGGTACTGACCGCTGCCATGATGCGCTGTGCAGCGTGTCCATCACCATAGGGGGAGACTGGACCCTTCACTGTCGCGCCTCTGACGCGGTCTACTGCATCGAGAATCTCCTTGGGGTCGGTTCCTCCCAGCTCTGAAATCCCTGTATCGAGAAGCTCTACCCATTCGGTTTCTCTGCGCAGCGTCACACAAGGCGTGCCCAACATGAAGGCCTCTCGCTGCAAGCCACCAGAGTCTGTCAGCACGAATTCCGCCCGTTGTACGAGAAGGAGCATATCGTAGTATGAGACGGGCTCGACTGACATGAGGCCAGCAAGCAGAGAGTCAAGCGATGCTCGCTTGATGGCTTGTCGGGTGCGTGGATGAATCGGGAAAAAAACGGCGATCCCGTCTTGAGCAATCGATTGCGCCGCTTCCAGGATGGAGCGGAGAAGCTTCGCGTTGTCTGTATTATCGGCTCGATGCACGGTGAGGACGGCATGATTCACCGCAAGACTGCGCAGCGTCGGATCTGTGAAGCCGCGAGCCTTGGCTCTACACACATGCTGGAGGACTGAGTCATACATGACGTCACCCACGTTCACAACCCACGGAGCGTCAACAGAGGCAATCCTGTCAGGTTCTTCAAAGCCAAGCGGAGCAAGTTCCCCTTCGAACAGCGGATTGGAGAATCCCTCTTGCTGAAGGTTGCGGACCGCTGTTTTCGTGGGACAGAACAGGAACATCGAAGCGTGGTCTGTTAGTACTCGATTGATCTCTTCAGGCATCGACTTGTTGCGGCTTCTCAGCCCGGACTCTACATGAGCAACAGGGATGTGTAGCTTGGCGGCTGCAAGCGCCGCAGCGAGTGTTGAGTTGGTGTC
>SPBW01000032.1 GCA_004525685.1 Candidatus Atribacteria bacterium | reverse complement strand
TGCCAGCGGTGCATTCCCGGCATCGTCAGTCCATGCGACGCCTGCTGAGATCACGTTGACCGCATCTTCCAGATCGTCAGTCGGTGTAAATGTGCCCGTGTACACCAGCGGGTTCCCGGTGACTGTCACCGCCCCGATACTCCCGTTCTCTACACTCACGTCTGTCTCGTCGAAGTTCAGCACGCCAACAATGTCTGTGAAGGTGAACGTCACCAGCGCCGTCTCCCCGACGATCAATGCGTCGTCCGACATCGTCACCACAACCGTCGGTTCCGTCGTGTCGATCGCGTAGTTGGGCGAGTCGTCGCCTGCCAGCGGTGCGTTCCCGGCTGCGTCTGTCCATGCGGCGCCTGCCGTGATCACGTTCGTCGCATCTTCCACATCGTCAGTCGGCGTGAATGTGCCCGTGTACACCAGCGGGTTCCCGGTGACCGTCACGGCACCCATGCCGCCGTTTTGCACGCTCACGTCGGTCGCATCGAATCCTGTCGGCGCTTCGGTGAACGTGAACGTTACCAGCGCCGTCTCACCCACAATGAGCGCATAATCGGACATTGTCACGACGACGACCGGTTCTTTCGTGTCAATCGTGTAGTTCGGGGAAGAAGAGGCCGCTGCGGGAGGATTCCCGATTGCGTCCGTCCACGCCACACCTGCCGTGATCACGTTCGTCGCATCTTCCAGATCGTCCGTCGGTGTAAATGTGCCCGTGTACACCAGCGGATTCCCGGTGACCGTCACTGCGCCAATCCCGCCGTTCTCTACGCTCACGTCTGTCGCATCGAAATTCAGTACAGCCTCCGAGAACGTGAACGTTACCAGCGCTGTCTCACCAACGATGAGTGCATAGTCTGACATCGTCACCGACACTGTCGGATCGAGTCGATCGACGTCGTAGACTTCGCCTGCAGTAGAGCCAACCAGCAGCGCATTGCCTGCATTATCTGTGATGTTCGACAGGTTGGAATCCAAGTCGATGCTGAGCGTTCCGGTCGCGTCATCAACCGTATTCAGCACAACCAGCCAGACGGCTGACAACCCACCAGGGCCCGCGCTGGCAATCGATGCCGTAGTCTGTCCTCCGGATGCATCGATGCTGAAGTTGCTTACTGCCACGCCGGTCACCGATTCGGAGAAGTCCACTTGAATGGATACTTGCGCTTCCTTCGTCGGGTTCAGATCATCCCGTATGATCGACGTTACAGTGGGCCGATTGGCATCAATCGGGTCCCCGGCTTGAGAGATCGCTGTGCTCCAGGTATCGATGAGTATGTCATCAGCAAGCGTCACGCTCGTCGGAATGTCTGCACCCGCTGCATAGTCTGTACCACCAGAAGTAACAGTGAATTGGGCAGTATAGGTTGTGCTGTCGAGCTTGATTCGGTTGCTGAGGGCATAGCCACCGATGGCGCTCGTATTCAAGTCATACGTCGTCAGCGAGTCAGACTGGACAGAGATGATCGCAGTGACCGTGTCTCCTATCTTCATCGCCACATTGGGAATGGAGACTCCCGTGATAACTGGTTGAGCCGCGCTAGCCCCGAGCCCAACTAGGAGTAGAACAACGCACGCACCGAATACAGCCCTCTTGGTTGACACCTTTGCCCTCCTCGTACCCCTCTGCTATCGAATCAAACAAAGCACGGATCGCCATTCAGGAGATCCGAGCCACGTTCTTGTCAGTCCCACTCTAGCATTTTCGGTATTCCGACGTCTATGCAAGGAATTCCTCCAACGTCGCTTTGCTACTCCCATTGGATCCTTTCCCCATTCCATACAACGCTCACGTGCGAAACGCTGCCATGCGCCGCTATATCACGACAGACACCGATCACGTCATTGCCTGCGAGCGTAATGTCCATCACATCTCGGTTCTACTTCGATCACTATCCAGAACCAGTATAAACGGATAGTCGCAGAATCAATGTCACGCAGATTACTCCCGAATATGGAGCAGATGAGGTTTGACGCGGCGGATTCGTCTTCGTATGATTCGCGTTAACGTTTCGTGCCAGAGTGGCGGAATTGGCAGACGCGCGGGACTCAAAATCCCGTGGCCCTTTGGGTCGTGTGGGTTCGACCCCCACCTCTGGTACCACAAGCCCCGCAGTTGCGGGGCTTTGCTTTTGGGTCAAAGCAACATGGGTTTGAGTGAAACGCCAAGTGAAACGGGGCTCCCCTTGCGAGCCCCGTTTCATGATCAATGGATCGAACTGTCTATCTACTTCCGGCGATCGTCGCTTCGCGGGTCCCCCCAAGGCGGTCGAGGGGGTTCTTCACGACTGCGACGGCTGCGCCGCAGGAAGGTGGGAATATCAAAATCATCGACACCGACTCGGCTCTCTTGCTCCAGCTTCGCCAGCATCGAGTCATTGGAGAGAGGTTGCCCTTCTTCCTCCTTCCGTCCGTAGTCCACAGAGAATCCTGTGGCAATGACAGTCAGTCGGACAGACTCCATGCCTTCGCGAATGGCTGTGCCGAAGATGATGTCAGCTTTATCCGAAACTGCTTCTCGGATCAGCGACGCCGCAGCTGTGACTTCATCGAGCGTCAGATCAGAGCCGCCAGTGATGTTCATGATCACTTTGCGCGCGCCGTGAATGGAGCCATCAAGCAGCGGTGACGAAATGGCGTTGCGTGCGGCCTCTTTCATCTTGCCATCTCCGGTGCCCTCGCCAATGCCCATCATGGCCGTCCCTGCGTCGCGCATCACGGATTCGATGTCAGCGAAGTCAAGGTTGATCATTCCAGGAATGGTAATGAGGTCGGAAATGCCTTCGACGCCTTGGCGAAGCACCTCATCAGCGATTTCGAAGGCCTTGGTGATGGGCGTGTCCGATGGCGCAACCTTCAACAGCTTGTCATTGGAGATGCAAATGAGGGCATCGACGGATTGGGCCAATCGAGCGATACCCGATTCGGCCTTTTCGGCACGAGCCAACCCCTCAAACGAGAAAGGCCGCGTCACGATGGCTGTAGTCAGAATGCCAGCCTCTTTGGCAATGGCGGCAATCACTGGAGCTGCGCCAGTTCCTGTGCCGCCTCCCATCCCCGCTGTGATGAACACCATGTCCACGCCATTGAGAAGATCAATGATAACTTCCCTGCTTTCCTCAGCGGCAAGTCGTCCGATTTCTGGATTGCCTCCAGCTCCCAGACCCGCAGTCAGCTTCCGGCCCAGCTGCAATGTTCGATGGCCTCGAACTATTTCGAGTACTTGTGCGTCAGTATTTGCGACGACAAGTTCCACGACTCTGTTGTTCGAAGAGAACATGCGGTCAACGGCGTTCCCGCCACCGCCGCCGACGCCGATGACCATGAGTCTTGCGGGTGAAGCTGCGTAAGTGGTCTGCTCAGCCATCGGTTACCCCCGGAAGAACCGATTGAACCAAGAGAAGAGCTTGCTCACGATCGATTCGCGCTTCCTCTCGTAGTACTCCGGCTTCTTGAAGTCCTTCGTCTCGACGGCATAGCGCAAGAGTCCAATCGATGTCGCATAGATCGGAGATTCCACAATGTCGCGCAGTCCGTGGATTCCCTGTGGAATCTTTCCTCGTCGAACAGGAATGTCATATCGCTGCGACGCAAACTCAGTCAGCCCATTAAGAAGGGAGCATCCGCCTGTGAGAACTAGGCCTGCAGGAATGAGATCTCGATACCCGGCGTCCTCGACTTCCTGCATGCCAAGATCCAACAGTTCCTCGATGCGAGGCTCGATGATCTTTGCCAACCGTTTCTTGGACACGAACTTCTTCTCGTCTCCGCCAATGGTTGCCACTTCGATCTTCTCTTCTTCGCCCACAGAGTCGACAAGCGCCGTCCCGTGCATCTTCTTGACAAGCTCGGCTTCCTCGATCGGCGTCTGCAGTCCTACAGTGATGTCGTTGGTAATGTGCTCGCCAGCGATCGGGATGACCTTGGAGAACCAAATATCGCCGCCGCGGAACACACTGATGTCAGTCGTTCCGCCACCAATGTCCATGAGAATGACGCCCAGTTCCTTCTCTGCAGAAGAAAGGACTGCCAGCGACGAGGCGATCGGCTCCAAGACGATTTGCTTGATACCAATCCCCAGCGATTCAACGCAACGTACGAGATTGTGAACGGCTGTGATCGAGCCGGTGACGATATGGACGTCAACTTCAAGACGCGTTCCCGTCATGCCAACTGGGTCGGTAATGCCATCCTGGCCATCGACAATGAACTGACGCGGAATGATGTGGATCATCTCAGACTCTGGAGGAATCTGAATCGCTTGTGCCGTTTCCACCACGCGGCGCACGTCGTCGTCGGTGATGATTCGGTCGGGGCGATTGATGGAAACGGTTCCTGAGTTGTTGATCGAAGCAATGTGTTTGCCAGCGATCCCCACGTACACGGAATCGATCTTCACATCGGCCATGTTCTCGGCCTCTTCAACCGACTTCTTGATGGAAGCCATCGTACGTCCGATGTCGACCACAACCCCCTTTTCCAGTCCGTGAGACTCGGATTTCCCCATTCCGATGATCTCTACAGTCCCGTCAATGACATTCCCCACAAGTGTCACGACTTTAGTGGTGCCCACATCAATGCCGACAACCACTTTTTCCTTCCTCATCTCCTCACCGCCTTACGGGGCACGAGCGTTGCCTCTCCCCCAAATCTGACATCAATTAGTTCGTAGCCATCGATCTCTATCTCTTGACAGAGTGCTCGCACTGCTCTCAAGCGCTCCTGTGCACGATCAATCTCGCCCAAGCGCACCTGGAGATCATTCTCTAAGAATAGCTCAATAGAACGCAAATCCGTAACGTCCACGCTTAGTACCGCAAGCTGGCATACGCCGCCTTGAAGCGAAGCAATCAGATCTGCCACCTGTGAATGGACGAGGCGATCTCCGCTATCCCAGCCTGAAGTCGTTGCGCCAACCAGTTCCAAGGATGCTGAGTCCACATACCCAGGCCCTACGATAATGCCGCCCTCGGCAACAGCTACCGTGATATTCTCTGAGGGATGTTGAGACCAAGCAAGGACACGCCGCTCTTCGACCACAAGCGAAATTGTATGAGGGAAGACCCTCCGGACGGACGCTTGTTTGATCCATGGATGGGCTTCAATTCGCGATCGTACGAGATTCGCTGGGACAGAGAAAATCGTCTGATTGCGATGAAGTTGCGCTAGGGCAACCAACTCAGATGCCGAGGCATGTTGATTGCCAGACACTATAACCTCACGCACATCGCAGATCTGAAACCACGGTGTGTAAAGGGCAATAATTGCAGCAGCTATGAGTACCCCCCCTGAAACGAAAACCCAAACGGCGCTCTGGCGCTTGGCGTTACCCTCCTTCACCCGTCAAAGACCTCTTTTTCCCCTACAGCAGAGAGATTCGTGGAAATGTTATACAGTTTTTGTGCGCAGATGTCAATTCGCTTGCAGATCTCAGCGATTTGACGAAATGATCAGACGCGCCGTGTCAGACTGTTGGACTCATTAAGTGCATTCATTTTGCCTAGACCAATCCTACGAACAGCCCACTGGGAGATTGTCGCTTTGCCTGCAAGAGAAGATGGTGTTGAAGTGCAGCGGTCCTATTCACAAGTCACGCATTGAGACCTTGGCCAACTGTTCAATGCAGAAAATTCCCGGCTTCCAATATACGCGCAAGCCGCTCAGTGACCTTCCAGACGTCGCCAGCTCCGAAACTGATGATGAAATCACCTTGTTTGATCGAATCCTCAAGGATGCAGACAGTCTGATCCTGTGTCTCGATCATCTGAACAGAAGTCGTGGTCTGCCTGCGAATGGCGTCTACGATTTGCATCGACGTAGTGCCTGGGATGCGCGCTTCGCAAGCCGAGTAGATGGGATTGACAAATACCGTATCTGCACTCGCGAAAGCAGCTCCGAATTCCGATCCCAGTGCTTGGGTTCGGGTATAGCGATGTGGCTGAAAAATGGCAATGATTCGCCGTCCTGGCCAGCCAGACCGGATAGCTTGCAGACTTGCTTCGATCTCTTCAGGAAGATGCGCGTAGTCGTCGACGACAGTCACGCCGTTCTCCTCCAAGAGTTCAAACCGCCGATGAGGTAGCCGGAATGTCGACAGACCTCGCATCGCCTGTTCCAATGGTATTCCCGCCATCTGCGCGGCTGCGATGGCACACAATGCATTGCGCACGTTGTGCCTTCCAGGTGCGGGCAGCACGACGCGCCCGACATTCAAGCCCTTGTCGAGAAGATCAAATGACGTCCGCCACTGATCAAACGACAAGCCCGCTGCCTGAAGATCAGCTACTGCGTCAATCCCCACAGTCGTTGCCTTGGGGAAGGCCTTAGCCAGCCTTCTCACGCGTTCGTCATCCACGCAGAGAATCTGAGCTTTCGATTGGCCAAGATACTGAGAAAACGCTTGCTCGATTTCCTCGACATCGCGATACGTGTTGAGGTGATCCTTGCCGATGTTGGTCAGAACAGAGATGTCAGGGTGGACCTCGACCAGAAGCCCGTCTGACTCATCGATTTCTGCTACGAACCATTCTCCGGAGTCTAGACAGGCATTGCCTCCCAGATCTGGGCAGTCGGCGCCAATGAGATAGCTTGGCCTTAAGCCCTGCTTCTTGAGGAGACTGGCAATCATCGCTGTCGTCGTCGTTTTTCCATGCGTTCCTGCCACGCCGATGCTGCGGTGCTTCTTGAGAAGCTGCGCCACAGCTGCGAGTCGCGGAACGACCGGGATGCGGCAGCGTTTTGCTGCCAGAATCTCCTCGTGATCTGGTGCGATGGCAGAGGAGACAATGACGCCGTCAAGGTCTGGAGAAACATGCGTAGCTGCGTGCCCTTGATGAATCCGTGCACCACGCATCATCAACGCTGCGGTCTCGCGATTGGAACTCAGATCAGATCCTGTGACTTGGACACCTTGAGAAACCAGGACGGATGCTAGGCCGCTCATACCGATACCGCCGACCCCCACAAAATGAACCCGCGAGCCTCGCTCAATCACGGGCCAACCTCCCTCATCAACATCCCAATCTCGCCCAGAATGCGCGCCTCAGCCCGTTGTTGGCCCATCCGCTTGGCGTTTCCTGCCATGCGCTCAAGCCCCAACTCATCGCCCATCTGGCCTAGAATTGCGCCAACCAACCCATGCGAAACGATAACGTCGTCATCCGCCACTGTGCAAGCGCGTTCGTCCTCCATCAACTCGGCATTCTTGCGCTGATGATCATCAGCCGCTTCTTTCCACGGGACTAGGATAGACGCTTTGCCGCACGACGTGATCTCTGCCAGCGATGTGGCTCCCGCTCGGCAGACGACAAGGTCGGCAATGGCGAACGCAGCGCCCATCTGATGCACGTACCCCTTGACGACGATGTTTGTAATGCCCGTAGCATCTAATTCCCTTCGAATGGACGCCTCAGCCTGCGCATCGCCCGTAATCAGCAGGATCTGGAGGTCTTCGTTTTGGGCGATGTCGTCTTTGCCATACAACACCTGATCTGTGATCTCTGCTGATCCTTTGGATCCGCCGAAAACAAGAATTGTCCTTCGCTGTGGATCGAGCCCGAAGTGGCGGTAGATCGCCGGACTGCGCTTCACGTGGAGGAATTCCTCGCGAATGGGATTGCCAGTCACCACTGTCTTGCGCGCATGCGGGAACGAGCGGTCTGACTGAGCGAACGACAGCATGACAAGATCGACAACCCTAGAGAGCCAGCGATTGGCACGTCCGCCAATGACGTTTTGCTCATGGATGGCCGTTCGGATAGGAAGCAGTCGGCCCAATAGCGCCCCAAGGAGGGTCGGCGCAAACGATGCATAGCCCCCAACGCCAATGACGAGCTGCGGGCGGAATCGAACGAAAACCGCGATTGCTTGCAGGAATCCAAGCAGCAACTGAATCATTCCTAGGGCATTCCTCAGCGGCCTGTTTCGATACAGGCCACTGGCGTGAATAGGGTGAAAGCGAATCCATTTGTAGGTTGGAAGCACACGGGCTTCAACACCCGTCTTCGTTCCTACATAGGCAAACTGGGCGTCGGGATACTTCTTGCGCAATCCTTCGCACATGGCAAGCGCAGGATAGAAGTGGCCACCTGTGCCTCCTCCCGAAATGAGGATCCTCATACCTCTTCTCCTTGCTTGGATACGTTGAGCAGGATCCCTACCAAAGCGAGCGTGATAATGAGGGAGGATCCCCCATTGCTGAAGAACGGAAATGTCAGCCCCGTGACGGGCAGTAGGCCGACGACAACGCCCAGGTTCACCAGCGTCTGAAACCCCAATGCGAATCCAATCCCCATCGCGAGAAGCTTTCCAAGCCGATCTGGTGCCGTGTCCGCAATCTTGAATGCCCTCCACACGAGAAATCCAATGAGCCCCACGACCGCGAGCACGCCGACAAGGCCAAGTTCTTCAGCGAGAACCGACATGATGAAGTCGTTGTGAGATTGAGGAAGGTAAAACAGCTTCGCGTGCGAAGCTCCCAATCCTCGCCCAAGAATGCCACCAGATCCGACAGCTATAAGAGATTGCAGCGTCTGATATCCCGTGGACTGGCTATAGGCTTCGGGATTGAGGAATGACAATAACCGTGCAAAGCGATACGGAGCGAATCGAATGGCCAAGTACACGAGAGGGACGCCTGCTGACCCCACTGCGGCTAGATGCCCGATTCGGGCACCAGCAAAGAAGAGCATCGCCATGATCACCGCTCCGAGAACGACAATCATGCCAAGATCCGGTTGGATAATGATGATGGATGCTAGCAGTCCAAGCAGAATGAGATAAGGCAGTACGCCCTGGGAGAACTGCTTGACCTTGTCACGCTTCCTGCTGAGCGAGTGTGCCATGAACAGGATGAGGGCGAACTTGACGGCCTCGGTCGGCTGGAATGTGAAGGGCCCCAATGGCAGCCAACGCCCATCCGACAAACCGATGGGCAGGATGGTCAATAACGTCAGCAGAATGCCTCCGACAAGAAGAAGTTCACTTAACAACACCAGATTATGGTAGTCCCACGACTCCAGGATGACGAGCGCGAGAATGCCGACACCGGCTGCCATCAGCTGACGAATGAGCATCGAGGTATCGGATCCATAGTGACGTAGAGAAAACGGGCTACTGGCGCTGTAGAGCATAATGACACCAGAGAATAGAAGTAGCGCAGTTACCAGAACGGCGTGCCGATCGACTAATCCACCCACGCTAGGTCCCCCTCCCGCGCTTTGTCGTGCCTTCTTAGATACAACACCTAATGAGTACGGCATCTGTCCGAGGGAGGAAAGGAAGGTAGGCCAGGGAATGTAGAAGATCGGTTCGTCCAGGAGCGGACAGGTGTCCGGAACAGGAACGATCTACGTCCTTTGAGTCTCGTATTCGAAGCCGGGCAAGGATCGTATCTGTGACACAAAACGTTCGCCGCGCTGCGCGTAGTCAGAGAACGCATCGAAACTGGAGCACGCCGGAGAAAAGAGCAAGACGTCGCCAGGCAAGGCAACCTGAATGGCGCGATCGACAGCCTGACTCAGGGTCTCGACAGAAGATATCGGCAGTTCGGATGGCGCTTGTTGCTCACACTCATTGCGCAACGAATCCACCGCCTCCCCGAACAAGACGACCTCACGAATGTTAGACTCCGAGAGTTCACGGACGAGAGGCTCGTACCCCGCACCTTTGAAGCGACCGCCGAGCAAGACCACAGTGGGCGCATTCATGCATCGTAGTGCGGCAATCGTTGAAGCCGCGTTGGTCGACTTGGAATCATTGATGACATGCACGCCATGGATCGTTCCCACCGTCTCCATGCGATGAGGTAGGCGGAATGCTTCAAGAATGTCTCCCATAGACACACGGTCGCGATCGAAATCTGGGCCGAGTGTCTCACATGCTGCGACAGCCGCTTTCAGGTTAGATCGCTCATGAGGCAGGAGTCCGCCTACGAAGTCAGGGAACGGGTCATTCAGCCCATCATAGAACACGCGCCGGCCCTCGCCTGCTTCAAACTGCGAGGCTAGCGCCTTAGGCATGATGGCCACATCGCTTGCCTCTTGATGAGCAAACAGCCTGCTCTTAGCCTCTGCATAAGATCGCATGTCTTTGTGGCGCTGCATGTGATCTGGTGTGAGATTGAGCAGTACGCCAACCCCAGGCCGCAAGCGACGGCTTTGCTCCAGTTGATAGCTGCTGACTTCCAGAACGAGCACATCACCCCGAGCGACTTCATCCACGATACTGATCAGGGGAATTCCGATGTTGCCTGCCACCCAAGCTTGTTGCCCCTGCAGCTTGAGAAGCTTGGCAATGACCTCGACAGTCGAGCTCTTCCCATTGGTTCCTGTCACGGCAATCACGCGGTGGCCGGACAGCAATCCCAGCGCGAACTCAATCTCAGAGAGAACTCTCAGATCGCGTTGCCGAGCCGCCTGTACAACAGGATGGTCGTCTGGGATTCCTGGACTCAGGATTACAGCGTCGACAGCGCTCAAGAACCTCGCCGTATGTCCCTCGTGCTCGAAGGCTATCTCGTTTGCCTCAAGCCAGTGCTGTTGGCTCTGTGAAAGGTGGCGCTGATCACTGACACAAACGGGGAACGAATGACGAAGCGCGTAATCGCAGACGGCCCGTCCCGTGACCCCGAATCCCAGCACGAGAAGGCGCGACGATACCTCCGACCTGCCTGAAGCCGTCATCGTTCCGATCCTTCGATCCGTATCTCGAGAATCCGATCCTGAGGATCATAGGGAAGCAGTAAATCAGAAGCCGTGGCACCATCAAGCGCTCTTCGCGGGATGAGACCCACAATCTCCGACTCAAGAACCCCCACGCCCAACCGCTTCGCCTCGCGTCGCACCGCATTGAAAGCAGCTGGGATTGTGGTTGCAGAAACGTCGGTCAGATTCATGGATACCTGTACACGTTGACGTGAGGCAAGCTCGAATCCGAGCGCCTTCAACCCAGGCAGCCCGCCGTTGGCCTCGCGAATCGTCGCGGCGATCTGCTTGGCAATCGATACATCTGTTGAGTCCAAGAGAACGTTGTAGGCGACAAGCAGGGGACGGGCTCCAATGGCAACGGCACCGGCCGAGGCATGCGGGATCGTCGGTCCATAGTCAGGGAGCATCTCTTCGAACTTCGTCGACAGATGTTCGAATCCGCCCCGCCGAATGGATGCAAGCGATGTGCGCGAAGGAGACTGAGCTGCCGCGCCATAGAGGAACACCGGCACGCCAAGACCATCGCCGATGCTGCGACCAACCCGTTGTGCCACAGCAACGCATGTTGACATCGGCGTCGAGCCTACGGGAACAAAGGGGATGACGTCGACTGCGCCCATCCGGGGATGAACGCCCCTGTGTGTCCTTAAATCAAGAAGGGCTGTTGCACTCTTCATCAGCGCAACAGCCCCTTCAGCAATCTGTCTCTCGTCACCGATCAGCGTGAATACTGATCGGTGATGATCAGGGTCGGAATGGATGTCAAGGAGGTGACAACCGATGATCGATGCCGCGATCTTCTCGACAATCCGACGATCGCGACCTTCGCTCACATTCGGTACGCACTCGATCAATCCATCCCCTTGGCATCGTCCGCAGCGCTACGCAGCACCATCGAAACAACAGCCGAAGCCGCCAACTCGCCATCGACAGTGGCTTCAACCGTCGCCTGCAGCAGCTCGCGCTTCTGCCGCGAAATACGCGCCTCCATCCGAAGCTGATCACCCGGCACAACCTTGCGCCGAAACTTTGCCTTGTCGATGCCTACTAAGTAGCCAATGGACGGGGTCTCTGCTTGATCGTCCAATGCCAGAAAAGCTGCCGTCTGGGTCATGGCCTCAAGAATGAGTACTCCCGGCATGACTGCCTCAAGCGGGAAGTGTCCGAGAAAGAACGGTTCATTGGCTGTTACGTTCTTTATCCCAACGACCCTCTCCGCGCTTCGCTCGATGATGCGATCCACGAGCAGAAACGGATATCGATGAGGCAGGCGTTGGCGAATCGCTTCGATGTCGTACATGCGACGTCCCGTTCTAGAGGTAACCGGTAATTTCGGCCTTGACCAGATCAGTGATGTCATCGATCGTCGCCGGATTGCGATACATGATGACGTCCTTCTTGCGCACAACGAGATCGTAGCCGTACTCGTTCGCAACCATATCCGTTGCCTGAACTAGCTTGGTGGTGGCGGCAGACGTCACGTAGCCATCAAACTCGTTGAATGCTTGCGTGTAGGCAGCGAGCCTCTGCTGGAACTCCCCTGCGTCGATGGCACCGACTAGTATTGTCGATACCAGCTCGTTGATCGCGTCGACAAGCGGCTGTCCCTGGTCACTCAGCGTAACAAGAGCGCTGCGCAAATCTGCAAATTCATCCGAGGCAATCATGCGTTTGAGCGTGCCTGCAGCGGTGGTGATGCGTGCGTCTAGGAGTTCAGCCTGTAGCACATACAATCTGCGCTGATAGTCTGCATCGGAAACGAGTCCCTGCGTACGCTCTTGGTTCAGTTCAGCGATCTCGTTGTTCTTGTCCGTAATTTGTTGTCTAAGATCCGATACAGCTGTCACGAATACGAGGAATGCAGCTTCTGCGTCCATGTAGGCAATCCTCATGGACTGCGACGAACTTGCCTGTTTGAGCTGTGTGATATCAGCCCGAATGCCAGACAAATCTACGGCTTCTCCGCCCGTATCCGAAGGCAACACGAACGGCAATACCAGGGCACCAATTGCCAGAATGAGTGCCAATCCTGCGACAAACAATGTATTTCGAGACATACCTCTCCTCCTTATACCTCACCTTGCCCCACGATTATAGGACTCGCGGGGCAACTAGCCAGCTTTCTCTAGAACATCTGACCGAATCCGAAGTCGAACACAGGGATCCAGTTGAAATCTCTGTTCAGGGCCCACGCGAAGTCAAGTCGCATAATGATTCCGGCCGCGTTGATTCCCAATTCAAATCCGAATGACGAGAGGACGTCCTTGATCCGAACGGTTCCCAAGTCAAATCCTCCGTCCCAGAATGCCGTTGCATAGAGCCCATCAGCAAGTTGAAGCCGATACTCGGCATTGGCAAAGACATACTGCCGTGCAGGCGCTCCTGAGACACCCCGAATTGATGTGGATCCGCCCAACTCCACTTGTTGCGAAACAGGAACTTGCGGGTCCCCCCATCCCGTCTTGATGCGGATTCCCAATGCCTGTTCCATGTCGGATCCGATCAGTGACATGGTAATCGGCACGAAATGAACCCACGTCAGGTCGAACTTCGTGTATTCGCGTCCAGCGCTGAATCCTCCTGCCTTCTCCACGCTGATGCGGCGACGACTGCCTTGGGTGGGGAAGAAGGGATTGTCCGTGTCGTCATACGAAAGCGCAACGTCGAACACATCGGTTGGTGTCCAATGCGCTTCGTTGCTTATGTGCTCCTCTTCGTGCCGGAACGCAAGTCCGAGACCGGAGAAGTCGGCGAGCGGGTAGCTGAATGAAAGCTCAGTTCCAAGCGTGATGTTGAGCGCCATAATCTCATCGACCTCAACCTCTTCTGTCTTCTGATAAAGGTTCACACCCACACGGTCGAATCCAGGGAAATAGGCAACCGTGCTGTAGCCGAGATTCCAGGTACTCGGGCTCAGGTCCTCTGTCCCCACCAGACCGCGGCTGTAGCTTAGTTCGAGGTCCTGCCCTGTACCAAAGACGTTCTTCTCATTCAGCGACAACTCACCAAACAGCTCGCCAGTTGAGGGGTCGATGGCCATCGAGCCTCCGAACCCACCAAGATCCGACTTCTCGACAACCTTGAGCGTGACCACGACGCCACTGTCAGACCATTCATCTGCAAACTCTACATTGGCGAAGTAGCCGAGCGCCATCAGCTGCTGATAGGTTACCAACAGATCGTTCTGATTGAGGATGTCGCCCACTTCCAGCTCCGAGTTACGCGAAATGACGTACTCATGCGTTCGCGTGTTCCCGGCGATAATAATCTCGCTGATCTTCCCCTCTTTGATGTGGAGCGACAACTTGCCAGCTTCCACACCGGCGACAGACAGCTCAACCCGAGTGTAGCCCGCCTGTGTGTAGCGATCATAAATCCCTTCAAGCAGTCCAAGTAGCTCAAAATTGCCGATTGCCTGCTCAGGCAGGTCGCCGACGAGGCTTTCAAGCTCGCTGGCTGAATAGATCGTGTTCCCATCCATGGCGATCGACGTAATGATCTCGGGCGATGTCAAGAGCGCGCGTTCGTCAAGCGTCCAGCGCAGCCAGAAACGGTCTCTGTCCAATCCCTGTTGATGGGTGACTTCCACGTTGGAGAAGTAGATCGATTGGCTGAGCCCCACGATCGTTCTTGAGATATCTGCCATCTGAAGGGGACGATCTACGGGAATGTTGATCTGATCCTGAACAAAGGATTCTGGAATCTCGCGAAGCCCTTCAATAATGCTCCCTGAGTATTTCAGTTCCACAATCTCAATGCCGAGAGACTCCGTCAGATCGCCTGCCCCCACGTAAATAAGCGGGTATCCGCGACTTTGGTACTGTGCCTTGATCTCCTCTAGCCCGGTCATCAATGCCGTCTGACTCAGAACGTTGCCCTTTCGAACCTCGTTCTGCCAGAGCAGGTTGCGAATCAAAAACGTGGGCATGATGGGCGCATCGAACAGCTTGATGCCAAACAGATTGTAGTCACGCCGGTTGATGTTCCCTGAGACGACGATCTCCCTAACAACCGGATTCTCGGTGACTTTGTAAACGACGCGCCCTTCGTCTAGCGCATTCTGATCCATCGAGACTTCATCGAACCATCCCAGCTCGAAGATCGCTTGAGATCCTGCTCTAAGATCTGCCTCTTCGACAATGTCTCCCTTCTTGAAAGGGACGACTTCCAGGATGTCTCGCAGCTTAATCTCATCGTTTCCTTCAACCGCAAGCTCGGCCACGGTCAAGGGGTACTGGGCCGCCCAGCCGACCGCAGACAGCGCAATCAGCCAAACAAGAAGCAACCCCGTAATCTTCCTCATCATACCCAGTCCTCCTCTGCAGCAAAGGCAGTAGACACTTCAGATATTCTCCATACAACGGTGCCAGCGTCAAGAATTGCCCAACCATACCGACATCGTGTGAGGTTTTCGTGAGCGACTAACGGCAGGAATTAGAAGTCTGGAACTGCATCTCCGGCCGTTCGCAGTTTTATTGCCTCGGCAACATGCTCGGCACGGATCGCCTCTGAAACTGCCAAGTCGGCGATCGTACGGGCGACTCTTCGGATTCTCACGTGTGCTCTTGCGCTCAGTCCAAATCGTACGACAGCTCGCCGCAACAGATGCAGAGCAGCCTCATCCAACACACACACAGCATCCAACCGTTCGCCATCAAGCTGCGCATTGGAATGGCAATCCTGGTCATCGCGCATCCGATCCCACTGCGCTTCGCGCGCCTTGGTGATGCGCTGCGCAACCTTGGTCGAGGGCTCGGCTACGCGAATCCCAAACAGATCATCCGCAGACACCCGTGGGACCTCGACACACAGGTCGATACGGTCGAGGAACGGACCAGAGAGCCGTTTTCTGTAACGGCGAATGTCTTGCATCGAGCACTTGCAGGCTTGGATTGGATCGCCAAGAAACCCACAAGGACATGGATTCATGGCGGCAACAAGTGTGAATGCCGATGGATAACGCACCGAGATGGCAGCCCGCGAGATGAGGATGGATCGATCCTCAAGAGGCTGCCGCAATGTCTCAAGGACTCGCCGGTCAAACTCAGGCAACTCGTCCAAGAACAGCACGCCGTGATGGGCAAGACTGATTTCTCCGGGTCCGGGAATGCCGTGACCGCCTCCGACCATGCCGGCATATGAAATCGTGTGGTGCGGTGCCCGATAAGGGCGGCGCCACACCAACGCGGTCCCCGGTTCGAGCATGCCTGCGGTGCTGTAGATGCGTGTGACCTCGAGTGCTTCATCGAATGACAGCGCAGGCAGCAAGTCGGGCATGCAGCGCGCGAGCAAACTCTTGCCGGAGCCAGGCGGGCCGATCATCAACAAGTTGTGCCCGCCTGCAGCTGCTACTTCGATCGCCCGCTTGGCTTGAAGCTGACCACGCACCTCTGCAAGGTCATGCCGAAACGAGCGTTCGGCTGAGGCATGCAGAGCGCTTCGATCGATCGACGCAGCCGGGATCTGTATCTCACGATTCAGGAAGCGTTGCGCCTCAGCAAGCGTCTTCACAGGGAACACAGGTTTGTCTGTAGCAATGGCTGCCTCTAGCACGTTGTCAGAGGAAACGATCAGCCCATCCACCTCTGCTTCGGTCTCAAGCACAATCGGAAGAACACCGCGTACGCCTCGCACGTCTCCATTCAATGCCAGTTCTCCAAGCAGAAGGTATCGCTCTGGCCTATGTGCAATCTGTCCCGTAGCCATCAGAATGGCAATGGCGATGGGCAGATCAAAGCCAACGCCTTCCTTCTTCAAGTCTGCAGGGGCGAGATTGGCTGTGATGCGGCCAGCAGGGAAAGCGAATTTGGAGTTCTTGATTGCGCTTCGGATTCGCTCGCGGCTCTCTGACACTTCTTTTTCGGGCAG
>SPBW01000078.1 GCA_004525685.1 Candidatus Atribacteria bacterium | reverse complement strand
GGCGAGCCGACGTGTTCTCAAGCTACACCTGAAGAAGTCCCATCTGTGCGCCGTGATCACGTGCCCAGCGAAGGATCGAGGAGACGATGGCTGCTCCATGGCCTTGTCGGCGATGGCCCTGGGCAGTAAACAGATCGAACAGACAAACCGCATCGTCGACAAGAACCCCTAGTCCTCAGCCAGTTGGCCAGCGTTGCAGCCATGACGAGCGAGTAATCGAACGCTTCATATCCCGCCATCGCCAACGCCTCATCCAGGTTGGAAGTCTGAGAGAACGGCGTCAAGCGGAAGATCGTCGGCAATCCCCGCTCTCGATAGGCTTCCTCGCAATGCGCGATCTTCTCATGCAGAGGATGTGTTGACCCGAAATGGGGATTGATCGAATTGGCTCGCTTCGTGTATCCGCCAGCAAGTCGAAGCACCCAGCCGTCGTAGTCGATGGTCTCAAACGCCGGCCAAGCTCAAAACAACGTTTGTCCCAACTGCTCGAATTCCCCGTCTGTCCGATCCATATCTCAACCCTTGTCAAAGAAGTGCGCGCGCCCCTGCTAACCCGATGCCCCGGGCGGCAGACCACGCATCGTATCCGCCAGAGGGGATGCACGCCGCTACTACACTCAGATTGTGCCATAGAGAGAGCCGCCAAGCTGACTCGGATCGCGCCCAACCATTCCGAGATCAGCATTCCACGCTGCGACTTGGAATCCCGGGAACACCCCTTTCATCGCATAGCGCTATTCGGCTCTGGCTTAGCGACGGAAGTGGCGGCAATCTGTACCCGGATCTCCTATTTGACTTGCCAGGATCGAAGATGTAGGTTGGTTGTCTAGATCGCATCGTCTGATCAGGGTCGCAGGATGGTCGCTGATCGGGCGAGCGCATCGATGCAGGCGAGGGGACGCTTGAGTGAGGAGGCAGCAAACTTGCAGCCCAGGATCGTCCCGTACTCTGGAAGAACAGAGTGGATGCGCGTTCTGTTGCTCATCGCCGTGCTTGCCGTCATTGTCCTTGGCACGACGACGCTGACAACCATTCTTCTCTATTCCACAGCCATCAAGGAACAGGGCGAACGCTTGCTTGAGATGGCCCAGAGCCAAGCTCGAACGATAGAAGCCATTGCCCGGCAGGACAGCTATCATTTGGAGCCCGGAACAGGCGATGCGCCCAACTTCCTCGATGTGTTGATCGATGCGCACGCGCAATACAAGGGATTCGGAGAGACCGGTGAATTCACGCTTGCCAAGATGGACGCCGGGCAGATAATCTTCCTACTCAGCCATCGCCATTACGATCTTGATTACCCAGAGCCGGTCCCGATGGACTCTGATTGGGCAGAACCCATGCGCCGCGCGCTGCAGGGTGAGACAGGAACCGTCATCGGACTCGACTACCGAGGCGTGCCTGTGCTGGCGGCCTTCGAGCCTGTGAGCGAGGCCAGCTTGGGCATTGTCGCCAAGATCGATCTGGCCGAGATTCGCGCGCCTTACGTTGCTGCCGCTCTTAAGACCCTCGTTCCTGCGCTAGCCACCATTCTTCTCGGAGCGTTTCTCTTCACGCGCATCACTCGCCCCATCGTTCGCAGAGTCGCCGAGAGCCAGCAGCTTTATCAAGATCTTGTCGAGACAATGCACGACGGTCTGGGAATCCAGGATGAACATGGGCTCCTGCAGTACGTGAACGATCAGTACTGCAACATCCTGGAGAGAAGGCGTGAGGAACTGATAGGCAGCCCCACCGAGCAGTTCATGACACCTGAGAGCAAGGCGCAATTTGAGCAAGAAATGGTGCACAGGCGATCTGGCACATCATCCAGCTACGAAGTCGCCTTCACGCTGCCTGATGGATCTGAGGTTGCGACGCTCGTCTCGCCGCAACCCATTCTCGACGCACGCGGTGTGTTCCAAGGAAGTTTCGCCACCATTTCGCGAATTGCGCATTTGAAAGAAATCGAACTGGCGCTTCGCGAAGAGAAGGAACAGGCGCAGCGCTATCTCGATATCGCCGGCGTGATGTTCGCCGTGCTCGATGTTCAGGGGAAGATCGTTCTCATCAACAAGAAGGGTGTGGACATACTCGGATACGACGGCTACTCGGACTTGCTTGGCCGGGATTGGTTTGAGACGTGCGTGCCTTCTGATTCCAGAGAGATGGTGCGTGGCGTGTTCCGGCAGATCATGAGCGAAGAGATGGTGCCTGTGGAGCATTTCGAGAACCCCGTGATCACACGTGCTGGCAATACACGAGTGATCTCATGGCACAACACGATCTTGAAGGATGCAGACGGCATTCCCACGGGCACCTTGAGTTCGGGAGAGGATATTACAGAACAGCGGCAAGCTGAGAAAGAGCGGTTGGAGATGGAGAGTCTGCTACGTCAAGGCCAGAAACTGGAATCGATCGGCACGCTGGCAAGCGGCGTGGCGCACGAGATCAACAATCCGCTCACGGGGATTATTAACTACGCGCAGCTGATTCACGACCGCATCGAGGATTCCAAGCTGAAGGAGTTCGCCCTCGGCATCATCGAGGAGGGCAATCGCGTCGCAGCGATCGTCAAGAGCCTTCTCTCTTTCTCGCGCCAGGAGAACGAGCGGCATAGCCCCGCTAGCATGGCTGGTATTATCGACGCCACGCTCAACCTGATTGGGTCAAACCTGCGCAAGGACCAGATTCAATTGACTGTCGATGTGGCGCCCGGTCTTCCTTTGCTCAAGTGCCGCTCTCAGCAGCTTCAGCAAGTCTTGCTCAACCTTCTCACCAATGCCCGAGATGCACTGAATGAACGCTATCCAGAGTTCCACGAGGACAAGACCCTGCGCATTACCGTGCAACAGCTCGAACGAGATGGCCGATCTTGGATCCGGACGGTCGTCGAGGACCACGGGAATGGCATTGCACCTGATATTGTCGAGCGGATCTTCGACCCGTTCTTCTCTACCAAACCTCGTGAACGCGGAACAGGATTGGGGCTATCGGTTTCCTATGGCTTGGTACGCGACCATCACGGCCAGCTAATCGTCGAGAGTGTGCCAAATGCAACCACGCGCTTCATCATGGATCTGCCTGTGGAGAATGGATGGTCCGTGAATGCGTAGAGCGCATCTGCTAGGGGGAGATCGATGGCAAGAATCCTGATTGTCGATGACGAGAAGAGCATTCGCATGACGTTGGCTGAGTTCATCCGCGAAGATGGACACGAAGTGTTCACAGCCTCCGATGCGATGCAAGCTCTTGAGTTGCTCGTTGAGAAAGAACCCGCCGTCGTTGTCACAGACATTATCCTGCCGCGCATGACGGGAGTGGCCCTTCTCAAGCGCATCAGCGATATTTCGCCCGATACCCAGGTCTTGATGATTACTGGCGAGCCCACCGCAGAGACGGCAGCAGAAGCCGTCCGACTGGGGGCCTTTGACTACCTTCCCAAACCCATTTCCAGAGCGGATTTCAAGTCATCTGTTACCAGTGCATTGCGTGTAACGCAGCTTGCACAGGATCGGCGCAGACTGGCAGAAGAGAACAAGCGCTATCAAGAGCATCTGGAAGAAGAGGTCGAGAAGAAGGCGGGCGCGTTGCGTGAATCAGAAGAGAAATATCGCGCCGTCGTCGAAAACGCATCAGAGGCCGTATTCATCGCGCAAGACGGCGTCTTGCCCTTTGCCAATCCCAGCACGTCGAGACTGAGCGGACAGTCTTTGGAGGCGCTGCGAACACGCCCATTCATCGAATGGGTCTATCCTGACGATCGTCCTCTGGTGATTGATCGTTATCAACGAAGATTGCGTGGCGAGGATGTCCCTTCAGAATATGAGTTTCGCATCGTCATGCCTGATGGCGCGATCCGGTGGCTTGAACTGCGCACCGTGGGCATCAGCTGGGACGGCGCCCCGGCCACACTCAACTTCGCCAACGACATTACCGATCGCAAACACAGGGAAGCAGAAGAGGAGTCTCGCCAAGAGCGAATGCAACAGCGAGACGCAACGCTTCTTCAATTGGCAATGGATTCGATTCTTTACCAAGGCTCGATGCAGAGCGCGGTTCAAGCCATCACCGAGGCGTCCGCTCAAACCCTTCAGATCCATCGCGTCGGGGTGTGGCTTTATACGCAAAACAAGGATGCCATCGAGTGCATGGATCTCTATGAAATGGACAAGGGAAGCCATACTTGCGGGATGGTCATGAAGAGAGAAGACTATCCTATCTACTTCCAAGCGATCGCTGAACAGCGCGTGCTTGCAGCAACGGATGCGCACCAGGATCCTCGAACCTCTGAGTTCCTGGAATCCCGCCTAGAACCCTTGCACATCTCCTCGATGCTCGATGCCTCGGTACGACTTGAGGGAGAGCTTGTCGGCGTGGTGAGTCACGCGCATGTGGGGCCTCCGCGGGCATGGGATGCGTCAGACATCAATTTCGCAAGTTCTATCGCCAATCTGCTGGCCCTCGCGCTGGAAGCGATCAACAAGCGACAAGCAGAAGAAGAGCGCGAACAAAGCGAGATCCGCTACAGGAGTCTGTTTGAGGGATCTCCCATTTCGCTGTGGCAAGAGGATTTCTCTGCGACCAAGGCCTTTCTCGTTGATCTGAAGGAGAACGGTGTAGCAGATTTGGCCATACATCTGAGGAACCATCCAGCAGATCTCGATGAAGCGATCCGCAGGATTCGAGTCGAGGATGTCAATGCAGCGACACTGCGACTTCACGGTGCGCCGTCGAAAGAGGCCGTTCTGGCTGGGCTCGACCCGATCCTGACAGACGAATCCAGAACAAACTTCATCGATCAGATGGTCGCCGTCGCTGATGGGAAGACATTCTTCGAGGGGACGACGGTTGACAAGACATTGGATGGTCAGGATCTTCAGATTGACCTTCGCTGGATTGCCGCACACGGTTATGAGGAATCCCTTGAGCGCGTCCTGGTCTCGAAAGTCGACATTACCGCCATCGTCGAGGCAGAGAAGTCCCTTCAACAGGCACTTGATGGCACGATCCGCGCCATCGGTATGACGACGGAAACTCGCGATCCCTACACTGCCGGGCATCAGCGTCGCGCAACTCAGTTGGCCCTTGCCATCGCCAACAGGCTCGGGCTTGATGAGGCGACATGTGAAGGCACACGCGTGGCGGGCCTGATGCATGACATCGGGAAGCTTGCCGTTCCCGCAGAGATCCTGAGCAAGCCGAGTATCCTGAGCGACATGGAGATGTCGCTAATCCAATCGCACCCCCAGGTCGCCTATGATATTCTTCAGACTGTTGTATTCCCGTGGCCCATCGCTGATATCGTTCTTCAACATCACGAGCAAATCGATGGATCTGGATACCCAAGAGGGCTACACAAAGAGGATATCCTCATCGAGGCACGTATCTTGGCCGTAGCGGACACTGTGGAGGCGATGGCGTCTCACAGGCCCTATCGCCCGGCATTGGGCATCGAGCGGGCATTGGCAGAGATTAGCGAGAAACGGGGAAAGAAGTTCGATGCACAGGTCGTTGACGCCTGCCTCTTCTTGTTCCGAGAAGGCGGATTCACATTCCAGGATCCTCTCACCTAGACACGTGGTCGCGGTCGTGTATGTTCCACGAGGTAACCGTTTCGTTGTCCTGCGCGAACGTGAACTCAGCGCGAATCGTCTTGCCATGAAGCACGATGGGTAGCCAGTAGGCATCATCCTGCCACATCTTCTCGTAGGGAATATCATGGCACGCAAACCAGTGTGGTTCCATTTCCGCCGTTTCCACAGGGTCACCGTCCCATTGTGTGGCGATAAACACGTGCACAAAATGATCAAAGGACGGCTCGAAGGGGAATCGAAACGTAATCTCGCCAACAGCACGCAATGCGTGCGCAGGAATCGTCAACCCCACTTCTTCGTGGACTTCTCGGATGATGCAGGCTTCTGGCGACTCTCCTGGGTCCAGCTTGCCTCCAATGCCGTTGTACTTCCCCATCCCGAATCCCCGTTTCTTCTTCCCCAGCAACACGCAGGAAGAAGCCCCAACGCGGATGACGAAACACAGCGTTGCATGGACCATCAGAACACCTCTTTCTCTGCTAATGACTAGATGTCTTGCGCACGAGCCATCGCCTCTCGTATGGCTAGAGCGATGTGATCAAGATCGCCCCGCTTAGGCAAGGTCTCGTATTCTGGCCCAAATCGCAAGCCGAACCCGTCGCCCGCAGAGCGGGGAATGACGTGCAGGTGAACGTGAGCCACTTCCTGGCCTGCAACCTTGCCGTCAGCAAGGAACAGATTCACACCTTCGCACAAGAGTTGCGTGCTCCGCAGAGCCTGTGCCAGCCGTTGGGCGATCTCCATCATAGCGTTCGCTGTTGCCACTGGAAGCTCGCCTAGCTCGGCAACATGCTCATTCGGGACAACGAGCAGATGCCCGGGATTGACGGGCTGGATGTCGAGGAATGCTGACACACGGACGTCTCGGTAAACGAAGCTGGCGGGCATCTCATCAGCGAGCATTTTGCAGAAGACGCAGGATCTCATGGGGCTCCTTAGACAGCGTCATGGTAGCATCTACCATCGAGCACAGCGAGTGAGTATGATGTCTCACCTTGGCAGAAGGATGTGGGATCGTGGACATGCAAGCTCTTCAGGCAAAGGCGAATCAACTGCGCGGAGACGTGCTCAAGATCGTAACAACGGCGAAGTCAGGGCATCCTGGTGGCGCACTCGGCATGGCGGATCTACTGACAGCGTTGTACTACAAGTATCTGCGCCACGACCCGCGCAACCCTCAGTGGGAAGACCGCGATCGCTTCGTTCTGTCCAATGGCCATACCTGCCCCATCCTGTATGCGATCCTTGCCGATCAAGGATACTTCGACCGTGACGAGCTGTGGTCCTTCCGCAAGTTGGGCGCCATGCTGCAAGGCCACCCATCCACGGCCTGGAAGATCCCTGGCGTGGAAGCCTGCAGTGGATCTCTTGGCAATGGACTGTCTGTTGCCCTGGGGATGGCCATGGGCGCCAAACTGGCAAAGCGCGATTCCCGCATCTACTGCTTCGTGTCCGATGGAGAGCTTCAAGAAGGCCAGCCGTGGGAGGCCGCCACTGCTGCTGCGCATCACCGCGTCGACAATCTGTGCATGATGATCGACTGGAATGGTTGCCAAATCGACGGGCGCGTCGCCGATGTCATGAATGTCGGGGATCTTGCCGGGAAATTCCGAGCCTTTGGCTGGAATGTTCACGAAATCGATGGCCACGACTATGGTCAGATCATGAATGCTTATGTCTCATTCCTTGCCGCCAGAGGCTCAGGCAAGCCAACGGCCATTGCCGCGCATACGCTGTTGGGCAAAGGGGTCTCCTTCATGGAAGACGTCCCCAAGTGGCACCACGGGTTCTTGTCGAAAGAGCAGATGGAGCAGGCGTTTGCCGATCTAGGACTGGGCAGTCCGTCTGCATAGCATCTCTTGCAGCTAAGATGGCTGTGTATCACTCAAGGAATAGTGGCCTTGAGGTCTCTAAATACTTCTCAAGGTCGGTCAGGCGGTTGCTTGCGAATGAGCAGCGTATCAGATATCGCTGCGGCATCGACAGAAACGACATCACCATCGGAGATCTCCCCACCGACGATCGCGCGGGCAAGCGGATTCTCTACGAGCCGTTTCAGCGCACGGGCTAGCGGTCGCGCGCCGTAATGCGGATCGAAGCCTTCCTTTGCCAAGACATGCTTGGCTTGCTCGGTTAGGACGACGCGGATGTCTTGTTCTGCCAGTCTCTCATTCAGATCAGCGACCTTCAGCTCGACAATTCTCTCAATGGCTGATTCAGAAAGAGGATGGAAGATGATGATCTCATCGATTCGGTTGAGAAATTCCGGGCGCAACGTTTCTCTCATCGCTTCGCGGACGCGTTGGTGAATCGCCTCCTGTGTATCATCCGACAGGAAGTGCTCCGAGCCGATATTGGACGTCATGATGAGGATGGTGTGCCGAAAATCGACAGTGCGTCCGTGTCCGTCAGTTAGCCGCCCTTCGTCAAGCAACTGCAAGAGCAGGTTCATCACCTGAGGATGGGCCTTCTCGATCTCGTCGAGAAGAATGACTTGATAGGGGCGTCGGCGTACAGCTTCTGTCAGTTGACCGCCTTCCTCGTACCCCACATATCCAGGAGGCGATCCAATCAGCCTCGCCACGGCGTGTCGCTCCATGTATTCCGACATGTCAATACGTAGGAGAGCCCCATCAGAACCGAATAGGAACGCAGCCAATGTCTTGGCCAATTCCGTCTTTCCTACTCCAGTGGGGCCAAGGAAGAGAAAGGTTCCAATCGGCCGGCGCGGATCCGATAGCCCGGCTCGCGAATGGCGAACAGCTTCGGCAATGGCCCGTACGCCCTCGTCCTGATCAATCACACGCGCATGCAGCGCATCTTCCATGGTCTTTAGCCTTGAGCGTTCCTCTTCAAGCATTCGCTCTGCGGGGATGCCTGTCCATTGGGAGACGAGCCCCGCGATTTCCGCTTCAGTGACGGTGTCGCCTGTGCCATTAACACGCAGACGGCTCGCGGCTTCGTCCACCAAGTCGATCGCCTTGTCAGGGAGGAAGCGATCGGCGATGTAGCGTTCAGATAGGCGTGCGGCAGCAGCAATGGCGTCGTCAGAGATGGCTATCTCATGGTGTTGTTGGAGCCGATCTCTTAGGCCTTTGAGGATTTCGACGGTCTCTTCGACTGTCGGCTCTCCGACGTGAATCTGCTGGAATCGGCGCTCGAATGCCGAATCCTTCTCGATGTGCTCGCGGTACTCGTCCAACGTCGTCGCACCGATCATTTGGAACTTGCCCCGAGACAACGGTTCTTTCAGCATATTGGAGGCATCGATGGCCCCTTCTGCCGCACCAGCACCGACGAGCGTGTGCAATTCATCGACAAACAGAATCGTCTCACCGGCATGCGCCCCGATTTCCTTGATCACAGACTTCAGACGATCTTCGAATTCGCCACGAAACTTGGAGCCCGCCACCATCGATGCAATATCAAGGGACACAATCTCCTTTCCCTTAAGCATTTCAGCGACATCGCCGGCAACCATGCGTTGGGCCAATCCTTCGACAACCGCCGTCTTCCCGACGCCCGGCTCGCCAATCAGAACGGGGTTGTTCTTGCGCCGACGAGAGAGAATCTGCTCCATCCGACGAATCTCCGCATCGCGTCCGATCACGGGATCCAATTCGTTGCGCTTGGCCATGTCTGTCAGATTGGTCGAGTACTTCTTGAGAATCTGATAGCGCTCTTCTGAATCCCTACCTGTGAGTCGTTGCTCGCCGCGAACATCACGAAGTGAGGTATAGATGGCCTCAGGCGTAATCTGATGACGCCCCAACACGCGACGAACATAGGGATCTGTCGAGCGGCTCAGCGCGAGAAGCAGATGGTCTGTGCCGATGTACTCGTCATGGAGACGGTCTGCTTCCATCTGCGCCGCCTGAACAATGGCATCCAGACGAGGCGTAATGTAGATCTGTCCAGCAATCTGTCCGACAACTGAAGGCTTATCCCCAAGTAGACGATCGAGATCCTTGCTCAAGCCCTCTAGATTGACGCCCATGGTCTGGAGAATCTCTCGCCCCACGCCTTCTTTGCTCACCAGCACCATGGCAATGTGTTCGACATCCAGTTGGTTATGTTTGTAGTGTGACAAGAGATCCTGTGCTTCGCGGAACAGTTCTTGAGCGCCCTCTGTCATCTTGTCGAACCGAATCATCATCTCTCCTGTTAGCAGTCGAATATGCTAACTGCTAAGCTGTAGTCTAGCG